>CAMTOL010000069.1 GCA_947074135.1 uncultured Rikenellaceae bacterium | reverse complement strand
GTTCGGTTACGGCGTGTTATAACCGTGGCGATGTAGCGGGAACCGGCGATAGCAGTGATCAAATCGGCGGCGTAGTAGGGCGAAATGGGTATATCAGTTCAAATACCGGTACTGTAACCTCGTGCTATAGCACCGGCACAGTAACTACCCCGAATAACTCATCGTCATCGGCACGCGGCGGCGTAGCAGGGCAAAACAACGACGGTAGTACAATCAGCTACGCCTACGCCCTCGACACAGCAGGTCCAACCAACGCAGTCGGCGACGGCGCAGGCACGCACACCGACCACGTGGCATACGAAACCGATGCAAATATGAAAACAACTGACTTTGTTACTACCCTAAACACCGGCGCAACTGGTATGTGGAAAACAGTTACTGGCAGCTATCCAATCCTAACGTGGCAACCTTAGTTAATTCATAATGCATAATTCATAATGCATAATTGATAATGCACAATTGATAATTATTAGTTGTCATACTGAGCGGAATTTTTAAGCGAACAGCTTAAAAATGCAGTCGAAGTACCTCCGTTCCAACAAACAGAGGCAACGACAAAGTAAGCACTAGCAAACAAATGCAGCGTCAAAGTCAGCACTAAAAAAGTTTGTTGGTACGGAGGTACTTCGACTTCGCTGCGCGGAGTTTATCCTGAGCGAAGTCGAAGGGCTGAAGTATGACAGAGCAATTCAAAATTATCAATTATCAATTATCAATTGTCAATTGTCAATTGTCTTGGGTGGGGCTGATCCCCCGCCCAAGAACTAAACGCTAAATTGAATAATATAAACAACGCCTTAAATAGAAGCAGTTGAACTAACCACCAAATAACTGCTGCTCAGAAGTAGTACAATAACTTCAAATAGAGATGTATAATAATCTTAATTAAATATAAATTAAACAATTAAAATATCAATTATGGCAAAAGAGAGTAAAAAAGTAACTGAACTGCGCCCTGCACTTCCCGAAGAAAAATTAAAAGTGTTGCGCGCTGCAATGGATAAACTTGAAAAAGATTACGGCAAAGGCGCTGTTATGCGTATGAGCGACCGCCCAGTCGAAGATGTAGCAGTAATTCCAACGGGTTCAATCGGGGTTGACCTAGCGCTCGGAGTTGGAGGCTATCCTCGTGGTCGTATCATCGAAATTTACGGACCAGAAAGCTCTGGTAAAACTACACTCGCTATTCACGCCATTGCCGAAGCGCAAAAGCAGGGTGGTATCGCTGCATTTATTGATGCTGAACACGCTTTTGATGCAACTTATGCAAAGGCACTTGGAGTTGATATCGACAATATGCTAATTTCGCAACCTGACAATGGAGAGCAAGCGCTCGAAATCACGGAGCAGCTAATCCGAAGTGGTGCTATTGATATCGTTGTTATCGACTCTGTGGCTGCACTAACACCAAAAGCCGAAATCGAGGGCGATATGGGCGAATCGAAAATGGGGCTTCACGCTCGATTGATGTCGCAGGCGTTGCGTAAACTGACGTCCGCAATTAGTAAGACTAAGACTACCTGTATATTTATCAACCAACTTCGTGATAAAATTGGCGTTATGTTCGGAAACCCAGAAACTACGACTGGTGGTAATGCGCTGAAGTTTTATGCCTCTATTCGTATCGACGTGCGTAAGGGTACTGCGCTCAAAGATGGGGACGATCAATTTGGTAACCGCACTAAAGTCAAAGTGGTTAAAAACAAGGTTGCGCCTCCGTTTAAACGTGCTGAATTTGATATTGAGTTTGGTGTTGGTATCTCGAAGATAGGCGAAATCTTGGATCTTGGCGTGGAGCTTGGTATTATTAAGAAGTCGGGTTCTTGGTTCTCGTATGGTGACACTAAGATTGGTCAAGGTCGTGATGCTGTTAAGGAAAAACTTGTGAACGAACCAGAATTTGCAGCCCAAATCGAAGAGGAAGTACGTGCAGCTCTCAAAGGCGGCGCAGTTGTGGTTGTCGAAGAACTAGCTCAATAGTGAAGGGTATAGAAGTTGATATCGCAAAAGTGCTAAATTAGTTATGAAAAATCAGAACCAATGTGATGGAAAACTATTATACAATAGTTTCTCACTCGTGTTTATGCAAACATTTTCGAGTGAGAAACTTGTTGATGGTTCTATGTTTAATCCAAACTTTGTAAAACTGCTTAAAGATGACTTCATTGATAGACAGATATTTATATCTAATGTTGATGCTTTCGATAGATATGATATAAAAGGATTTGATATAATACTCTCTATTGTAAATGAAAAGGTTAAACCGATAACTCTTAAAGGGCGAGTTGTGGTTAAGGGAGTGAAGTTCTTTGGCAATACAATGCTAATATCTTATCGAATTATTGTCAACAAAATCAAAGATGAAGATCAAGAAACATTCTGCGAAATTGATAGCCAATATATTGACTCAGATCAAATGATATCTTTGTGCGGTATGTTTCAGAGTCTTGAACATTGGTCCTATGATCCCCAAACAAACCTGCAGACGATAGATGGAATAATAAACAATATAGAAATTCTTAACTTCCCGATAGACAAAAATGGACTCTATGAAGATGGAGTGTGCTATAACTTTCAAAGCGCCAATTTTGACGAAGTAAAAAATAGATATCGAAAATATTTTGATTGCTCCAATAATTCTAAAGCTCAAATGATGAGTCATACTCTTATTGACTTGTGGGAGGATATCGACCATAGTCAATCTGAATCGTTGGATATTGACTTTAAGTTGATGGGCGAAGATGATATTATTGAGCATATCGAAACAAAACATAAGGCGGAGTTAGTGGGCATAATGAGCGCATATCCGTTGGAGTGGCCATATAGAATGGAAGCTAGTTTTGATGAAATATGTGGGCGAAATATTGCTATAGATACGGATGATCTGGTGTTGAGTAACCCTAATTTCACGATGGTTTTTGGTACATACGGACGTAGAGGCGAAGAGAGTGAAACGGATTGGAAAGCGCACCTTGCAAGACGTAATTACTACCACGTCTGTTGGCCAGAGTTTTTAACACTACTTGAAATGTCACTTGCGTGTAGGCAGATTATTAATTATGTGTGGGATAGATATTCGATGAATTATAGTAATAACTTAAATTCAATCGAGAAATCTTTGCAGTCGATAATTAAACAAAATGCCAAGATGGGTATGAGAATGACACATATGCTTATGGAGCTCGATGCGGTGAGATATTTGAGGTATGTTTCGCATAAACATATGGTTAATAGATTATATTGTACACTCGAAATTGATGAGCAAAGAGATAAGTTAAATCAAGCAATTAAAAATCTTGATATATCACTAAATAACTCCAATAGTATAGTGGAAATCGAACAATCTAATGAAACCAAAAACATTCTATGGTTCATCTCAATTGCATCACTATTTGGAGTGCTGATGCAGAGCGAAGATGTACCATTGATTACACATCTTTTTGATGATCAACAGGTTGGTGTTTCGGTAGCCATTGTGCTCAATCTGCTAACTTCGATGGGTATAATTGTTGGACTATTGTATCTATTAAAGATGATTGTAAGTAAAATTAAGAATAGAAAAAGATGAATATAATTAATTATTCAATCGATTGGAGAGATAAAGTTGCTGAGTTTTTTATTAAAATGCTAGAGCGGCACCCTGATTATATATCGCATGGGGAGATTCAAATGGGAATTGCTCACAGCGATGGCAGGTTAAGTCACGAGGCATTGAGCCGTTGGAAAGAGTATCTAGATAGACAGAGTGCTAATCAAGATGCAATCATATTGCTTGTGCTCGATGAGGATATGTTAATTGGTTTTATTATAGCCGGGTATGAGAGTGATTCTTATGAACATTATGGTGTTATTTATGATATGTGTGTTGAACCTGAGAGTCGAGGTTCTGGGATTGGAAGTGAGATAATTGGGATTGTGTTTGATAGAATGATGGAGAATGGGGTTGCTAGTTGCTATTTGGAGTCGGGACTCAATAATCATAGAGCTCACCATTTTTTTGAGAAAATAGGATTTAAAGTAGTATCTAAAATCTTTGCAAAAGATTTGTAGTGGTTGTAATTAGGTTTATATGATTACTATATTTATAGTTAGTTTTATGATTAGTTGTGGATTATGATGTGTTTTTAACTTTTTTATTGTAGATTGCAATTATGATATTATTATGGATGATGATAAATTGGTGAACGACCAGTTCTAATAGATCCATTTGATATACTAAATGCTACAAAACTTGGTTCGGGTAAGTCGTTATCTATTTCGACTCCTTGTGATTAACAATATAAAAAAACGAAACAATAAAAAATAATTTTAACAATAGTACTATTGGCAGTTTGTGTGCTAACTGTGACTGCGCAAACCGACCGCCCATACTCAGGAAGCATTGATGTTAATGGATTAGTGCATGGGAAAAACTATACCGATGCTCAAATGAGAGCGAAGCTTGGAGAACCAACAAGATATCGTTCACAAGATGATGAATTAGGAGGAACAAGATCGTATCAATATGGCCCAGAAGCAAAATATGATCTTTTTAGATGGTCGGGGCAAGATGGTTTTAATATATTTACTTTGGAAACTCCAAAATATTCTCTATTTAAGGGGCTACTTAAAGTTGGTGACAATATCTCGAAAATCTCCCTATTAGGGTTCGGGACTCTTGAGGTTGAGAGTAGCATTAAGCATAGGTATCTGTTCCATTATGGGTGGACAGACTGTCCGTTAGAAATTCAAACTGATTTTAATAGAGTAATTACAAGAATTAGATTTTCAATTCCGATGTAAAAACACGGTTATACTCAAGACACTAGGGCGGTGATGCGCCCTAGTGTCACTAAATAGGGGTCCAATTTGAAACGTAATCTGTAAAATTGTTGCCCTAATATGAATTTTCTCTATTATTTCTCGTCCATTTTTATTACTTTTACACTTAATTTGCATAAGCGTGTGAGAATGCAAATTCTTCCACCAATCCTTAACACTAAAGCGTAAACCATAAATATGGATGATGATAAATTGGTGAACGATCAGTTCGAAGAGCTGCTAAGTCACTGTAGTACAATCTGTAAAGACGAAAACGACTACGAACGGATACGTCAAGCATTCTACTTTGCTCGTGATGCACACAGTGGAGTCAAACGAAAATCGGGTGAACCATATATTACACACCCAATCGCTGTGGCACGTATTGTTGTGGTAGAACTTGGACTTGGAGTGAAATCTGTTCAAGCTGCACTGCTCCACGATGTGGTCGAGGATACAGACTACACGCTCGAAGACCTAAGCTACCGTTTCGGCGAAAGAGTTGCCAAAATTGTGGACGGACTCACCAAACTTAGCGGTGTGTTCGATAACAACAGCTCCGAACAAGCAGAAAATTTTAAGCGGATGCTGCTTACGCTTTCGGACGACGTGCGTGTTATCCTTATCAAAATCGCTGACCGTCTGCACAATATGCGAACACTCGGCTCTATGCTGCCGCATAAACAGATGAAAATTGCGAGCGAAACAATATACCTCTTTGCTCCACTCGCACACCGACTTGGGCTCTATGCAATTAAGAGCGAATTGGAGGATCTATCTCTAAAGTATCGCTTTGCAAGTGAATATGCGGAAATTGAAGAGAAACTAGACGAAACAAAGTTGCAACGCGAAGAGTTCACTGACGCCTTTAAAGCTCCAATTATCGAAAAACTTAAAGCGGCTGGAATTGAGTTTACAATTGCAACAAGAGTTAAAAGTATCTACTCGATTTGGAAGAAAATTAAGACTAAACAAGTTTCGTTCGAAGAGATCTACGACCTATATGCCATTAGAATCGTATTTAACCCCAAAGAAGGGTTAAGTGAAAAAGCACAGTGTTGGCATATTTACTCGCTCATTACCGATATATATCGCCCGAAAATGGACAGAATACGCGACTGGATTGGAACACCAAAAGCGAACGGTTACGAGGCGCTGCACTGTACTGTTATGGGGCAAGGTGGAGTTTGGGCTGAGGTGCAAATTCGAACTCAACGTATGGACGATATTGCCGAACGTGGATTTGCTGCCCATTGGTCCTATAAACAAAAATCAGGTCCGGATAACGAAATTGACCCTATGCTCGAACAGCTCCGACACGCACTCAGACAACCTACTGAAGATGCTGTCGAGTTCTTAGATAACTTCAAACTCGGACTCCAAGTTTCCGAAATTATGGTCTTTACTCCTAAAGGAGATAGCCGTACAATGCCTAAAGGCTCAACTGCACTCGACTTTGCCTACGAAATTCACTCAAATATTGGTAATAGCGCAATTGGAGCTAAAATTAACTATAAATTAGTGCCAATTTTTACCGAAATTGCTGCTGGTGACCAAATCGAAATTATTACCTCGTCAAGCGTTACTCCTAGTGTCGATTGGTTGGAACACGCTACAACTGCTAAAGCTAAATACCATATTAAACAAGCGTTAAAACGTGATAACTCTAGCAATTTGACGCTCGGTCAAGATCTCTTTGAACAAAAACTTGCTGATCTTGGAATCAAATCTCAAGCAAGAGTTTTCAGAAAGGTTCTACCCGCTTATAATGTTGCAAATAAACGAGAATTTTACTCTAAAGTGGGTGCTGGTATTATCAACCTGGATAACTTAGACAAAGTGCTCCGAACTAATGCAGCCGAGAAACTAATAAAATATTGGTCGGTGCAGCTTATCAAACCATTTTTGTCCAAAGATAATGAACAAAATCATAAACAGGGGCAAATGACGATGGCTGAGTGTTGTCACCCAATCCCTGGAGATGAAGTTATTGGTTTTGAACTGCCTGACTCAACGATTGAAGTTCATAAAAAATCTTGTCCCGAAGCTGTTCACCTATCGTCGCTCAAAGGTAATAAGATTGTGGCTGCTAACTGGTCGGCAGAAAAGGTTATGTCTTATCTTGCAACGATAGCTGTGAGAGGGATTGATAGGGTAGGGATATTGCTAGATTTGTCGAAAATTATCTCCGAACAAATTGATGTTAATATTCGAGAGGTGTCGTTTTCGAGTCACGATGGAATATTTGAGGGAAGAATATCGTTATATGTTAAAAATCAAAAGGATTTGAATGATATAATGGACAAAGTATCAAAGGTTAAAGGTATCGAGAAAATTAACCGCTTGGAGGCAGATTCAATCAACTAATTATTGATGAAAGTTAAATGCTTAATTATTGTTTTACTGTAAAATAGATTTGCTATGGATTTTTTACCACTTGTTTTAGCAGTTGTTGTAGCAATTGTTGTAGCTGTTTCTAAATCTTCGAAATCAAAGAAAGGAACTAACCACGGCGGAGGAGAAAATTTTCCATTTCCGCCTCCGATGAATGAACCTAAAAAATTTGACCCGTGGAGTTTCGAAGAACTCTCTAATGAAGATGTGGTTCAAAACAAAACTATAAGAGAGGTTAGATTCGAACAACCTAAATTTAAGCAACCTGAGGTAGAGACACCTCTTATAGCAAAACCAATAGCTGCTGCTGCACCAGCTTCGTCCTCTATTGTTACAACAGACGAAGAGGAAGAACAAATATGTATAGAAAAGGCAGAAAAGAACGAGTTTCTAAAAGAGTTTGATATACGTAAAGCGGTGTTGTATAGCGAGATAATGACACCTAAATATTAACTTGTTGTAATTTGTGATTTGACCTCCTTTTTTAGTCAATACATCACGCATCATACATCACAAACAATGACTATTTTTTCGAAAATCATTAATGGCGATATACCTTGCTACAAGGTTGGCGAGGATGCCGAAAATTTCGCGTTCCTAGATATTAATCCTCTAGTCGAAGGACATACACTGGTTGTACCTAAACTAGAGGTTGATAAGTTTTTTGATCTTTCGCCCGAACGTTTGGCTTCGTTGATGACCTTTGCGCAAAAGGTTGCCAAAAGCATTGAGCAAAAAATCGAGTGTAAACGTGTGGCAGTAGTTGTTTTGGGTCTTGATGTGCCTCACGCTCACGTTCACCTTATACCACTGATGAATGGAGCACAGGATATTGATTTTGCAAATGAAAAACTAAGGCTTACTCCTGAACAATTTAAAGAGATTGCGACTAAAATAGCTCTTTTCTAGATTTCTATTCTAAAGACTTAATTTACTCATCACAAAAATACTCTCTAGTTTATGTCTAGACAAGCCATACTATTTACGCTGCTAGTTGCGCTTTTTTGTGCGTGTCAAACTACTGAGCCTTCCATTACTATAGAGGTTAAGCCTGAGGTTGTGCTTCTTTTTGAAAATCCACCAATCTATAATGACCCACATCTTAATAATAGTGGTGATGGTGATAGAGTTGATGATGAATCGGGTATAATATACGTTGATTTTAATGGAGAGGTTAATAGTTTTAATCCTGCTTCTTCGATGGTTGATACCCTCGTAATTCCTACATATAAAGGTTATGCCGAGGTTGAGCACTACTATCGTATTTTGGAGAGTGTTGAGTTTGTTTTTGCAGCGGGAGATACGATTATAATTTCTTATGACGATAAGAAGTATCCAATTGCGCGTAGCCTAACAACTCCATATCGTGAGTATAATATGGGTAGTATCTCCTCTAGATGGCGACTGTCAAATGGTTTCTCTTGTTATGGGCTGCTTAGAAGTTGGTATAATATTGTTCTGCGAGAAAAAGCTCCAATCTCACTCGTTGAAACCTATAACCAATTTTTTCCTGATAAAAATACCCTGATTGATAATTATAAAGTTGCCAATGAGCAGGTTATCTCCTATCTAAACCAGATGAAAACGGATACTCTCTATCGCAATATGATGCTAGCTATTCAAAATCGTCGAAATCAACTTGTAGATGAACAATTAATAAACCTTAACCGCAGTGCGCTCCACCAAAATATTGATTCTGAAGATAGAATACTATTCCAATTGGTGGCCAAACTCCAGCGTCAGGTCACTGATAAACATATAATGTCGTTGTTCTATCATCGAGATGTATTAGAACCACTTGTAAAAGCCTATTGTAATGTTTATGGTGTGCCCTGCAATTATTCTCGTTCTGGAGGTGTAGGAGTGACTATTGACAATAGAACATCTTTCGATGCTATTGCTGGAGCATCTTTAGACTCTATGTCCAAACGAATTCTGCTTCGCAAAGTTCTTAATGTTTTAGGTGATATCGAACTTAGCGATAAGACTACATATTATGAGAAATATACAAAAATCACAGGAGATAGTTTAATTTTAAAAGAGTTAAAATCCAGTTATCGTGAAGAGTATCAAAATGAGAACCTAATACTAGAATCTCCCCAAGGACAGACTATAACTCTTGAAAAGGTTATTGCCTCTTGTCGAGATAGCATTGTATATGTTGAGTTCTGGAGTGCTGGTAATGCTGCCTCTATTAAAGAGATTGACGATATGGCGTGGCTCCGTAAACGATTTAGAAATCGTCCGGTGGCTTTTGTTGCCATCACTTTCGATACAGTTGGATGGCGTAGAGCTATTAAACGTTATGCTATTTCTGGGCAACACTATGTGGTTACAAATACAAGAGCGTCTAAGTTTGTTCGCGATTTGGAGCTTTACGAAGTGCCTCGATATATAATTTATGATAAACAGGGCGAGATAGTAAACCAACGTGCACCTAAACCATCTCGTGTGGAACTGAGCAAATATCTTTAGTCTTCTTTGAAAT
>CAMTOL010000068.1 GCA_947074135.1 uncultured Rikenellaceae bacterium | reverse complement strand
GCTTGTGAACGAGTTCGTGAACGAAATAGAGATGTAGTGCCGGTGTAATAGACCTCGATAGTTTCTATTAAGTGTTCGCCTTTTTCGATTTCGATTCCGAACTCTGTAATTTGAGTTCCGTCTGTTGCGTTGTTGTACTCTATGTCGATTATTGGGTTTACATCCTCGCCAAGTACGACAGGCACTGCTGTATTGTAGATTTTAGCTATACTCTGTCCTTTTGTAATTAGTGTAGCTGTAAGTACTATTATAATAGTAAGTATTAGTCTCTTCATTAAGTTTCTATGTTATTGACTGTTTTTATGGTTTAAATAAAGCCTTGCGTGCGGAGTGCTTCGAAGTATGAAGCAGAAATAGCTTCATTATCCTCCCTTTTATAACGACGTTCGGTAAATATTCGAGCCAGATTTGGCAGTTCGTTATTCTCTAATAGTGCTTTTGTTGCCTCGGAACTCTCAAGTTCAGAGTATAGCTCATCTATCTCAGCCTCGCTATGCTCAGTGTATTTCTCCTCTTGCCAAACCGCTTCTAAAGGTAATCTTGGTGTGAGTGGATGCTCCTTTGCTGGATAACCAACCACAACAGTTGTCACAGGTACAACCCCTTTGGGTAGCTCTAAAACCTCAATTAGCTTTGCAGTTGTATAGATAGTAGTCCCTAAATAGCATATTCCAAGTCCTTGATTCTGGGCTTCAAGTGAAAAATTCTCGGAAGCCAACAGAGCATCAATTGCAGCATTGACATACCAAGCAAAGTTGTTGTAGGCAGGTTGGGCGTCACGCATTTCGCACCACTTCGAAAATCTTGCAACGTCGGCGCAAAACGTTACAACGGCACTACATTGACGTACCATTGGCTGATTAAAATGTAGTGGCGAAAGCCGCTCTTTCATCTCATCGCTGCTACTAACAATAATTGAGTAGAGCTGCATCCCTCCAGTGGTCGAAGCTCGTGTCGCTGCTTCGATTAGCTGTTGCATCACCTCGCGTGGGATTGGTCTGTTCTCCACATAACTTCGTGTAGAACGATGCCTCTTGATTTGTTGTATCATCTTTTTCTTTATTAAATAAATTACTGATTAATATACAGTAAAAGTTCGTTTTCGTAAATCTCTCGGCTAACTATTCTGTAGTGAGGAGAGTAGGTCTTTTTGTACGCCTCGCTGTGATGTCCGACATAATTGCTCTTTGAAAGTTGCTCCTCGATGTAGGTTAAATCCTCATCGTAGTTTGGTAAATTTAAACTCATAGAGCTAATAATTTTCTCAATTTTGTGCCACTCTTCACGCCACTCCTCAATTGGCATTGGTTTAATGCCATTGATACTTCTAACAAAGGCATCGAGGTAGATATCGAAAGGCACTTTACCCTCTTTAACTACCGATAGGTTTACTCTGTAAAAGTTATTCTCCCAACCTATTGGTTCGGCAATTTCGGTGTTTGATTCGTTCATCGAGCTAAGTTCTGAGTTAAGATAGTTTGCCGCAGCCTCGGTGTTGTTAATAATATGTCCGGGTCCAAATCGGTCTTGAAAGAAGTTTTTGTAGAGGTCTTTGAGTGTTGAAGCAGGGTAGAGCCTCAATTGTCGTTCAACCGATGCACGAACCGTTGTCTTCATATCTTTCTGCTTGTTAGAACAGCCAACTATTACTAAAGTTGCTAAAAGTGTTAGAATAGATATTTTGTTTAGGTTCATTGTAGTGAAAAATGTAGCTTCAAAAATGGTTATTTTTGCACAAATATAATAACTTTGCGCTAAATAAACTTCGTAAAATGACAATGAAACTTAACTTTTCAAAATATCACGGAGCAGGAAACGATTTTGTGCTTATCGATGCCAGAACTCCCCAAATTCAACAAATAGTCGATAACCTAACAAAAGAACAAATTGCAGCAATTTGCCACAGACGCTTCGGTGTTGGTGCTGACGGTGCTATGTTCTTGCAAAGCGCACCTCAAGGGTTTGACTTTACGATGCGTTACTTTAATAGTGACGGTGGCGAATCGACAATGTGTGGCAATGGTGGGCGTTGTATAGTTCGCTTTGCCGATGATTTAGGCGTTGGTGGCGCAAATAAAAAGTTTGTCGCTGTCGATGGCGAACATAGTGCCGAAATTCTCGACGATGGAACGATTGCACTCGAAATGATAGATGTTGACCGTATCCACAAAGTGGAAGAGGGCTGGTTCCTAGATACTGGTTCGCCACATCTGGTATTACTTGACGAGCCTTACGAACAGAGCGATGCTAGACGACTGCGCCAAATATATAATTCTAACGTAAATTATGTTGTGGAGGTTGACGGAGTCTATCATATTCGTACTTTTGAACGTGGTGTTGAGGACGAAACGTGGGCGTGTGGCACTGGTACTACTGCCGCAGCAATGGTGGTTGCGTTAAACGATAACGAAGATAAGGCTTTCGAGATACCTTTTAAAGCTAAAGGTGGCGATCTAAGAGTAAGATTTAATCGCAATGGTGGCGTGTATAGTTCAGTGGTTTTGATAGGTGGTGCTCAAAAAGTTTTTGAGGGGGTGTTGCAAGTTTGGTAATAAATTTGTATCATTGTCCTATAAAAGTCGGTATGATAAATATTTTGGACTTTTTCTTTAAATTATTATTAACCCGAGGTTGGCTCTGTAAAATAGACGGGAGTGAACCTTAAAAATCTGCTTCCAAACAAAGTAGTAATGAAATCTGTAAAAGATTTTTCTGCTCCATCGCGTAAAGGTGGTGCAGAGAGAGAAGATTCGATGCGTAAGGCATCAAAGTTGAGCCCTTTTGAGCGTAGCGGCAAGGAGCGTCACAATATGTACAAATCTATCAAGTCGGAGGATGACGAAGATTTTGAGGATGATTATAAACCCGAAAAGCGAGAGTCGGCGTTCGACTATTTCGACGACGACGAAGATTAATTAATAATTGTAGGAGTTAGAAATTAGGAGTTAGAATTCTTTTGTTTGTTCTAACTCTTAACTTTTAGCTCCTAATTTCTAATATTTTATGATAGAGTCATTTATATCGGCTGGTGATGCCGTTCTTCGCTATGTCCGTTACGGTAAAGGTGAAAAGTGTGTGTTAATGCTCCACGGTTACGGCGAAAGTCTCGAAGTGTGGGAGGACATAGGCGGACAACTGGGCAAAGAGTTCTCGGTTGTAGCTGTTGATTTACCAGGCAGTGGTATGTCAACCTATGGCGATAGAGAGGTAATATCGATTGATTATATGGCGCAGTGTGTGGCGGAGGTGTTGACTAAGGTTGGGGTTGAGAGTTATAGTATTGTGGCTCACTCAATGGGTGGTTATGTAGCGGCAGCACTGGCTGAGGTGGATAGCGATAGAGTTGAAAAGGTGGTGATGTTTCATTCGTCGCCAACGGGAGATACAGAGCAGAAACGTGAGATTAGGGAGCGAGAGATGGCTGTTATTGAGGCAGGGAAGAAAGAGATGTTGGCAGAGAGTAATCCATCGAAAGGGTTTGCTCCGCAGAATGTCAAACGGTGTGAGGATGCTATTGATGAGAAGATAGAGCAGTTTATGCTTACCGATGATGAGGCTTTAGTGGCGACGCTTAAAGGTATGGCACAGCGTGAGGATAGGACGGCGAGTTTTTCGGCGTTTTGCGATAAAAAGCCTGTTTTGTTTGTGTTTGGAGCGTTTGACCCTTATATTGGGGTTGAGGCTAGAGAATATATAGAAGAGAAATTTAAGAGCGCACGTTTTGTGATGTTGGAAAATTCGGCTCATATGGGTTTCAAGGAGCAACCAGATGAATCGTTGGCGCTACTGCTCGATTTTTTAGGCAATTAGCGATTAATTACTAATTGTATAGTGTACTATTAAATAAGGCGCTAGTGATTAGTGGTTAGAACAATCTGAAAATTGCCAATTGTCCATTGTCAATTGTCAATTGAAAGAAGCGTGCCGTCTGCTTTTTGTTTTAATTTTCCATCGGCTATCAACGAACGAATAACTCGTAGTGCCAACTCTACTCGACACTTTAAAAGAGCAACGAGTGCGTGAAGTGTCAACCCCTCTTTCTTTGAAAGTATCATCAAAACCTGTTCACGAATAGACTCAAAGCTGGACTCTGACTCCTCTTTTGTTGTGTTCTTAGCTAAACAGACATCGCAAACCCCGCAAGGTGTAACCTCTTTTTCATCGAAATACTCACGCAGTACTGTCGCTCGGCAAACAGAATCCTGAACAGCATAATCGATTATTGATAGTGAACGTAACTCGCTAAGCGCACGACGATTGGCGTAAGTTTCGGGCGCAATCCGAACATCGGCAATTGGCAGTCGTTCTTCAAGCAGCGCTATGAGCGGCGAACGACGACGTGGGATATAGTTGATAATCCGATTGCGAGATAACAATAACAGGAACTTTACAACTCGATGCTCTTCGAATCCCGAAATCTTAGATATATACTTCTCGTCAATTGCCACAAAATCGGAGAATAATCCAGTATATGTTCTTAGTAATACTTTTAAAAAATTATCGGTTTCAACATTTTCAACCCTATATTTATATAAGTCATCTCGCCCAACTTTGAACCTAATACGAGTGGGATTGTCAACCTCCTCAGTCAGCGCAATGTAACCATTGAGTTCCAATATCTTGAGCGCAGAATAGACATTCAAGGAATACATCTTGGAGTAGGCTGCAAAGTCCATCAACGAAAAGTCGAAAACCTGCTCCTTGCCCTCGCCAATACCAATACTTAGGAAGTTATGTAGCTTTTCGTAAATGAGCTTAATTTCGGCAAGTGGTGGGTACTGCATCTCAATCCGTCTAACAACTTTTTGCGAATCTTGTGGCTTGTAGAGTACAACCGCCCAAGACTGCCCACCGTCCCGACCTGCTCGACCAGCCTCTTGATAGTATGCCTCGATGCTTTCGGGTATCTGATGATGTATCACAAATCGAACATCTGACTTATCAATGCCCATTCCAAAGGCGTTAGTTGCCACAATAACACGAGTATAACCTTTTGTCCAATCCTCCTGCTTCGAGTTGCGAAGAATTGGCATCAGCCCTGCGTGATAGAAGTCTGCATTTACCCCTTTTGTGCGTAAAAAGTCGGCTATATCCTCAGTTGCTTTGCGAGTTCGACAATAGACAATACCGCTTCCCTCGACATTCTCCACTATTCGGAGCAGCTGCTCATATTTATTATTCGTGTGGCGAACCACAAAGCGAAGATTGGGACGAGCAAAGGTCGAGCGGAACATCTTTGGTTCGCGAAGCGAAAGATAATAGTAAATATCTTTGAGTACAACATCAGTAGCTGTTGCTGTAAGTGCTAGGAATGGAACATCTTTGAGCGTTTCGCGAAGTGAGGCGATGCGAAGATATGATGGTCGAAAATCGTGACCCCACTGCGAGATACAGTGTGCCTCGTCGATAGCAACCAACGATACATTCATACGTTTGAGTCGAATCCTGAAAACTAGCGTGTCGATACGTTCAGGAGCAATGTAGAGTAGCTTTACGTCGCCATAAACGCAGTTGTCCAAAGCTGCATCGATTTGAGTAAAAGTCATCGATGAGTTAATGGCTATGGCATTGATGTGTTTGCGGCGTAGGTTCTCGACTTGGTCACGCATTAGTGCGATAAGTGGCGTTATAACGATTACAAGCCCTTTTTGAGCGAGTGCTGGGAGTTGATAGGTTATAGATTTGCCACCGCCAGTAGGAAGTAGTCCAACGCAGTCCTGACCTGAAATTACGGTTTCGATAATCTCACGTTGTAGGGGTCTAAATTCATTGTACCCCCAAACTTTTTGCAGTATGTCATCTATCTTTTTAGCCACAGCTCTTTTTTCGAGTTACTTTGACAAAAATAGTGTATCTTTGCCGAATAATTGTAATAAAAAGATGAGTAATCAACAAAAAATAGTTTCGCCATCGCTCCTAAGTTCTGATTTTTTGCGACTTGGCGAAGAGGTAGAGATGATTAATCGCTCTGAAGCTCAGTGGGTTCATGTTGACGTTATGGATGGTGCGTTTGTGCCTAACCTTACCTATGGATTGCCTGTGATTAAGGCAATTCGAAAAGTGTCGAAAAAGGTGTTGGATGTCCATTTGATGATTGAAAATGCGGAGCAATATTTGGAGCAGTATAGAGAAGTGGGAGCTGATGTTATTACTGTTCACGTCGAGGCGGTTACGCACCTACATAGAACAGTGTGTGCGATTAAAGATTTAGGCGCAAAAGCTGGTGTGGCATTGTGTCCTGCTACTCCGCTTGGGGTTTTGGAGGAGATTATCGATGATGTTGATATGGTGTTGTTGATGTCAGTAAATCCTGGTTTTGGAGGGCAAAAGTTTATAGATTCTACTGTTGATAAGATTAAGCGATTGCGCTGTATGATTGATGGTCGTGGATTGCACACTTTGATACAGGTTGATGGGGGAGTGAGTGCGGCAAATGCTCAGATGTTGTTCGATGCTGGAGCTAATTGTTTGGTTGCAGGAAATGCGGTCTTTTCGGCAGCAGACCCCGAAACGGAGATAAGACGAATTTTATATAATTCTTAATTTTGGTGATTGGTAATTGGTGACTGGACTTTAGAGTTGTTAGTCGCAATTTACCTTTTTTTACTCACCATTCACCAGTCACTAATCACTAGTGACCAATCACTAATCACTAATTATTTTTTATGCTTTCGGTTGATAATATGACAGTGTCATTTGGTGGATGGAACCTCTTTGAAGATGTTTCATTCCTCATTAATGCACGTGACAGAATAGGACTAGTCGGTAAAAATGGAGCTGGTAAATCCACTATGCTCAAAATTATATGTGGCGAACAAATACCCACTAAAGGCGGAGTATCCAAAAATGGCGACTGCCGAATTGGATACCTACCCCAAGTGATGAGAGTTGCAGACGATACATCACTCATCAAAGAGTGTAACAAAGCCTTTGCTGAGTTTCTAGAACTCGAACAACAAATCGAAATACTAAACCACGAAATATCTACCCGTACTGACTACGAAAGCGATGAGTACGAAAAACTGCTAATCAAACTCCACGAAGCAACTGAATACTACCATACCCACGGTGGCGATGAACGTGACGGACAGATTGAACGCGCGCTGCTCGGACTAGGTTTTAAACGTGACGATTTCGATAAACCAACTTCTAAATTTTCGGGCGGTTGGCGTATGCGTATCGAACTGGCTAAACTGCTGCTCTCGAACCCAACGCTGTTGTTGCTCGATGAGCCTACTAACCACCTCGATATTGAGAGTATCCAATGGTTGGAGGAGTATCTGCAAGGGTTTACTGGCGGTGTGGTGCTAATATCGCACGATAAGGCGTTCTTGGATAATGTTACCAACCGTACTATCGAGCTTACGATGGGTAAAGCGATTGATTATAAAACTTCATACTCACACTATGTAGAGCTTCGCAAAGAGCGTCGTGCGCAACAAATTGCAGCCTACGAGAATCAACAAAAATTAATCGAAAAAACAGAAGATTTTATAGAGCGTTTTCGTTATAAACCAGCCAAAAGTAACCAAGTGCAATCTCGTGTAAAACAGCTCGAAAAACTGGAACGATTGGAGGTTGAAGACGAAGATGTGGCAAGACTAAATATTCGTTTCCCTGCTGCTCCTCGTGCAGGACAAGTGGTGGTTGAGGCTAAAGATGCAGGGCACTCATACGATGGAAAAAGAGTGATTTTCTCTGATGCTGATTTTGTGGTCGAACGGGGTCAAAAAATTGCGCTTGTTGGACGAAATGGAGAGGGTAAGACCACCTTTGTTAGAGCTATGTTAGGCGAGTTCGAAGCTTCGATGGGGATCATTAAGACTGGTTATAATGTGCACACCGGATACTTTGCCCAAAATCAAGACGACTTGATGGATGGCGATTTTACGATTTACGATACGCTCGACCAAATTGCAGTGGGAGATATTCGTACAAAGTTGCGTGATATATTGGGAGCATTCCTTTTCAAAGGCGAAGATATCGATAAAAAGGTAAAAGTGTTGAGTGGTGGTGAACGTTCAAGGTTGGCTATGGCACGTTTGATGCTCGAACCATACAATCTACTTGTGCTTGACGAACCTACCAACCATATGGATATGTTGAGTAAGGAGATTCTGAAACTTGCTTTGCAGAAATATGATGGTACGGTGGTGGTTATTAGCCACGATAGGGAGTTTCTTGATGGGTTAGTCGATACTGTTTATGAGTTTCGTGATGGGAGAGTGAAGCAGTATTTGGGAGGTATTTATGACTTTATTCGTGCTCGTAAGATTGACAGTATTAATGAGATAGAACGTAAAACTGTGGAACCGAAGCCAGTTGAGGTAAAGGTCGAAAAGCCAAAGGAGGTTAAGCCAGTAGCGAAGAGTGAGAAAGTGGCTAAAAAGCCTATTAATAGCTTTAAGTTGAAGGAGATGGAGGGTAAAATAGCGGAGCTGGAGGCAAAGGTGGCGGAGTTTGAGGCTAAGTTGACTGACCCTGTACAGTATAGTGCTGAGGTGTTGAAGGAGTGGGAGGCAGCTAAGGAGCAGTTGGACGCCAAGATGCTCGAATGGCTCGAACTGAATGGCTAATAGTAATTTTAGAACAAGTGGAAAAAACAAAGTTTTTGGTGTCGCTTTTTTTCAGAAAGCGACGATGAGGGACTGTTTATAGTGATTCCACAAAATCCAAACTTTTTCCTTTTCGATGAAAAACTTTTGACGGAAACTACGTTTCCGATGACTTTTTAATTTTTTTGGTCTTTTGATGACCTTTTATTTTTAACGCGAATAAATATTATAACAATGGATAAAAAAGCAAGCTTCTTTAAACGCCGCTCAGATGCAGAGCCGCAAAAAGAAAAAGAGAATTTTTCGAACGATTATACCTCAGAACGCGAGGATAAACCTGCTAGACGTAATCGCTTCGATGATGATGATGAGCAACCTCGACAAAAAGGTTTTGTTACTCGTCCTAAATTTGACGACGAACGTCCAGACTTCTCTGATAGAAGAGATAGAGCGGACAGAGGTGGCAGACGTGGCGATAGAGATGAACGACGTGAACGTCCTGACCGTCGAGATGATAGAAACGACAGAGGCGAAAGACGTGAGTATAAAGGCGATGCAAAAAAGCCATTCAAGCAGGGCGAACCAATACTCAAAGTACCCGAAAATCTAATCTTCGGAGTGCACCCAGTGCGTGAGGCTTTTGGTGCTAATCGCTCGGTTGAAAAGTTATATACAGTTAAGCGTGGTAATGAGTCGTTGCAAGAGATTGAACAACTGGCTGTTGAAGCTGGTGTGCCTGTGCAATATGTGCCAACCGAAAAGTTAGACTATTTGTCGAAACGAAATAACCACCAAGGAGTTGTAGCAATACTTTCAGAAATCGAGTATGCTGATATTACTGATGTGTTGGACAAAAAACCGACGCTGATTGTGGTGTTGGATAGTGTGACTGACGTGCGTAATTTTGGGGCGATAGCTCGTTCGGCGGAGTGTGCTGGGGTCGATGCTATTGTGGTTTCGGCTAAGAATAGTGCGCCGATTAATGGCGAAGCGATGAAGAGTTCGGCAGGGGCTTTGAGCCGCATACCAGTTTGTAAGGTTGGGTCGCTAAGAAATACGCTTAAAACGATTCAGTTAAGTGGTATTCAGTTGGTTGCGGCTACTGAAAAGACCGAAGATACGCTTTACGATGTTGATTTTGTTCAGCCTACTGCTATTGTGATGGGTTCGGAGGAGAAGGGTATTAGTGGCGATACTTTGAAGTTGTGCGACAAGAGGGCAATGATACCGATGGTTGGCAGTATTGAGTCGTTGAATGTTTCGTCGGCAGCAGCGGTTATGCTTTACGAGGCTGTTCGCCAAAGGCGATAATCACTGATTATAGCAATGATATAAAATCCAAGTTGGGTCGGGAAATTCTGCAGAAATTTCCCGACCCAACT
>CAMTOL010000067.1 GCA_947074135.1 uncultured Rikenellaceae bacterium | reverse complement strand
TTTGTGATCACTTTCTACGTCTTGGTGCCCGTGTAAACTCTTTACTTCTATCGAATAGATATCTAAACGTTATATTGCGTTTATAACGCACTGCTCTCACATAACTCTCGCACATTCGCATCATAACTGGATTGAAATCCCCAACCCATCCCATTTCAAGTGTTCGATACTGAACCTTTTTAACTGTTCTTTTTTGTTGGGTATAAATCTCAAACATTCTAATCATAGCCGCCTCAACCCCGTGAGATTGAAACTCTGGCACTACGCCAAAAATAAGACCTGCAAGTCGATTTATTCTTTTACATTTCAATCGACACAAAAAACGAAGTTTATTGAAAAACGTAAATTTGCCTCCAAAATCTCTAATAATCTGATTGATATCTGGAATCATCACAAAAAAACCAATTGGTTCATCTTTGTAGTACGACATATAGAGCACATCGCTATCGATAATAGGTTTCATCGTCAGAATCATCTTTTGGGCTTGATTTAGTGTTAAAGGCTTAACTCCTTCAAACTTTGCCCACGCTTTGTTGTAGATAGAGCAAAAATCCTCGGCCATCTTAAGAGTCTGCTTTTTATCGAACGTTTTAAAGCTATACTCAGGATTAGCAAAGAGTCTTTGAGCTTTATTATAGAGTGCTTCTGGCATTTGAATCTGAGGCTTTAGTTCTCTGAGGTAGGTAATCTGGTTAAAATAGTTGCCAAATCCATAAGCTTCGAAAAGAGCTGCATAATATGGTTTATTGTAGTTCATAGCGTATAGTGGCATTGTGAAACCATCTACTAGCACACCCCACCACTGCATTCTATCGCCAAAGTTAATAGAGCCATCCATAGCCTCCATTCCTCGCTCAAGCAGCCAATCACGAGCGGCATCGAAAAGCACTGTTGCACCTTCGAAAGAGTTTATACACTCAAAAAAACCACAACCACCAGTTGGTTGCATTTCGGCAAGAGCTTTTTTACGATTATAGAAGGCTGCGATGCGGCCTACTAGTTTGCCATTTTGGTCACTTAGCACCCACCTAATTGCTTCGCCACCTCCATCAACGACAAAAAGTTCATTATGCGTAGGCGAAAACGTATGTTCAATATCATCAAAAAGTGGGCATACCCAGTTCTTATCGCCTTTGTATATAGTTTTGGCAACTTCGTGGAACTTTTTTATATCCTCTTTTGTTTCAACTACCGATAGTAGAAATTTTTTCATATCTTTGTTATGTTTGAGCCTTATTCAATATAATTGACATATTATTTATCGTAAAAAATAAGAAGCTAACTACAAAAATACACTTTAATTGACAAAACCTACAAAAAAACTCTATTTTTTGTTTCAATGGTTAAAAAAACGTAGACTAAAATGGATATCAAGCCTTCAACACTAAACTTTGAGTTATTGATGAGTGAGAGAATCACTCGTGTACTTTTAGTTTGCAGTTCATACGATCAATTTACAATTGACGAAGATGGAAGAATCGAGAAGCAGATACAGAGCGAATATTCGGAGCTATCTCTCTCTCAGCCACCTCGTTTTACCCGTACCGACAATGGCGAGGAGGCATTAGCACTGCTCCATAGTGGCGAAAGATTTGACCTCGTAATCACAATGTTCAACATTGGGTCAATGTCGCCGTTTGAGTTCTCTCAGAGTTTCAAGGAGAGCTTTGCTGACACACCACTAGTGCTTTTAACCTCATTCTCGCACGAAATTTCACGACGACTATTAAGCGAAGATACTTCGTGCATCGATTATGTCTTTTCGTGGCAGGGAAATGCAGAGTTACTATTGGCTATAATCAAGATGATTGAGGATAGCCGCAATGCCGAGCGTGATATGTTAGAGTTTGGGGTGCAGGGCATACTACTTGTCGAGGATAGCATTCGATTCTATTCGGCCTATCTACCCGACCTCTACAAAATCGTATTGACTCAAACCAACATATCAATAACCGAGGCACTAAATGAATATCAACGAAAATCGAGAAAACGAGCTCGTCCAAAGATTCTTTTTGCTAGAACCTACGATGAGGCTATTGAGATTTTCGACAAATTCAGGCATAATCTGCTTGGAGTTATCTCCGATGTCTCTTATGCTCGTCATCGAGGCGACACCAAACTAGAGAGGATGGCCGGTATTGAATTGTGCTCTCATATTCACTATCTAGATAGTCGTATGCCGCTTCTACTACAATCATCGGAGATGGTGATGGAGGAGGAAGCGACAAAAGTTGGTGCAGACTTCATATACAAACACTCCAAAACTCTGTTTAACGAGATGGAGGAGTTTATCAACAAGCGACTGGCTTTTGGCGAGTTCAACTTTACCGATCCCACTAGCGGCAAGGTACTGGCTATTGCATCTGATTTGGCGAGTCTTCAGAATGCGATTGAGACACTTCCCGACGAGGTGCTACTCTACTATTCGGGGCGCAATATATATAGTAAATGGTTGTACGCTAGAGGACTTGGTCAGTTAGCAGATGAGATTCGCGGGGTATTTGTTGAGAACTTTGCGGGTGCTAGTGAGCTTCGTACTTTTCTATCGAATGTGATTAAGAGTTATAGACGCGCTATGGGTCAGGGAGTTATTGCCGAGTTTAATCCGGCAACTTATAGTCGCTACATTACCTTTGCACGATGTGGAACAGGGTCGTTAGGTGGTAAGGCTCGAGGATTGGCGTTTGTGGGTAGTATAATTGAGAAAAACAACCTTTATAAAGCCTGGGAAGGTGTTTTAGTTACCATTCCTCGCACTCTAGCCATTGGCACAGGCTATTTCGATGAATTTATCGAAGAGAATGGGTTAGGTTTCATCACTGCCGAGGCGGATTTAATGGACGACAACGAGATACTAAGCGAGTTTATAAGTTCACGCCTTCCAGAAAAGCTACTCGATGAAATACGAGTATTTCTGAGCGAGATTCAGCGTCCAATAGCAGTGAGAAGCAGCTCGAAGCTCGAGGACTCTCACTACCAACCTTTTGCTGGCATCTATTCGACCTATATGGTTCCTCGCAGTAATAACCTTGACAGAGAGGTTCGAATGGTGGCACGCGCTATCAAATCGGTCTATGCTTCTGTCTACTTTTCAGCTTCGAGAGCCTATATTGAGAGCACCAGCAATGTGATTGGCGAGGAGAGTATGAGTGTTGTAATACAGGAGATTTGTGGTACAGAGCAAGATGGACTCTTTTTCCCTACTTTTTCGGGTGTTGCTCGTTCGGTAAACTACTACCCTATTGGCGACGAGAAACCAGAGGAGGGTATTTGTGACTTGGCAATGGGGCTAGGCAAGGCTGTTGTTGAGGGTGGAGCAAGGCTTCGTTTCTCGCCAGCCCATCCCCGCCACACTCTGCAACTCTCAACTATGGAAACAACACTTAGAGATACTCAGCGCTACTTCTACGCCCTCAACACCTCAAGTGCAGCGTTCCGCACTAGCGTTGACGACGGAATAAATCTAGAACGAATAGAGGTTAGCTCAGCTAAGAAATTCCGAAACCTGAAATATATCGCTTCGACTTGGGATATGGCAAATGAGCGCATTTCTGACAGTTTTTCGCCAAACGGACGACACCTTATCACTTTTGCATCAATCCTGAAATACAACAAGTTCCCACTTGCTGAGATAGTTACAACTCTACTCAAAATTGGCGAGCAGGCTATGAAATCGCCTATCGAAATCGAGTTTGCAGTCAATATGGATGTCGAAAAAGGAGAGCCGATTATTTTCAACTTTCTCCAAATTCGACCTATAGCTACAACTTGCCGAGGGACTTCATTGGACTGGAGTGCGGTCAACATCGAAAAACCAATACTCTATGCACAAAAGGCACTTGGAGTTGGAGCTATTGAGAATGTTAGGACAATTGTGTATGTACGTAGCGAGAATTTCGATGCATCGCAAACCACCAGAATAGCCGACGAGATAGGCGAGATTAACGAGCGACTAAAGAGCGAAAATAACAGCTACGTGCTCGTTGGTCCGGGTCGTTGGGGATCGAGCGACAGCTGGTTAGGCATCCCAGTTAAGTGGGCGCAAATCAATGGCAGTAAGGCTATTGTAGAGTGCGGGCTGCCTGATTTCCAGATTGACCCTTCACAAGGGACCCACTTCTTCCAAAACCTAACTTCACTAGGCGTTGGATACCTAACTATCAACCCGTTCAATGGCGATGGAGAGTTCAATAAAGAGTACCTGGACAGCCTAGATGCTACCTACCAGAGCGAAATGTTACGAGTTGTTGAGTTCAAAGAACCGCTATATATATTTGTTGACGGCAAGAACAACAAAGCTATCATATCAATTGACAATTCATAATTTTTGGTTTACCATATAATGGTTACTAGCGACTAATTATAAATTAAAGAAGTTGTTTGAGAAGCATACCGTAGTTTGTGATAGGCAATCCTGCTCGTTGGCACTTTACTATGCGACGAACTATTGGCGTGCGCTCTACCATACAGCCTCCGCACTGAACAGCAAAAGAGTATGCTGTCAAATCGGCTGGTAGTGGATCACGACCCGCAATAATATCAAAACTAACCTCAAAACCCAACCTCGCTGAAAGTAGATTAGGTATCTTAACTCGTCCTATATCCTCGCAGCTAACCCCGTGCGAACAGTGCTCGATTATGAGCACCCTATCGCCACGTTTAAGGCTATCAACAGCCTTCAACCCCTGCTCATAAACATTAGGCAAAGCTTTCTGGTGCGCCAACAATATGCTAAATGATGTAAGAGCGACTCCAGTTGAAACTAATGGCTTAACCTCGGCAAAGGCTTGAGAATCGGTCACCACCAGCCTTGGTTTACAACGTTCAATGGCAGCCTCAACCTCATCTACCTGCACCACTACGGCAGTCGCGTGAATATCGAGAGCAGCACGAATAGCCTGAACCTGCGGCAAGATTAGCCTACCTGCAGGAGCCTCACTATCAATAGGGCAAACCAAAAGCACAGTATCGCCACTAGCTAACTTCTCGCCATAGAAAGGTGGCGGCATCAACACCTCACTCATAAGAGTTTCCCTAATTTGAGTCAACAGTTGTTCAACATCGTAAGGAGCATAAACAACAATAAAGGGTTGCTCCAAAGCATTTATATAATTGTTTTCAAAGCTATCAAGACCACTCTTCGACGCCACAAAAAGCACCAAATCCGACTCTTCGACTGCACGAGCCGTTTTTTGCATTCTCTGCTTACCCAGTTCACTATTATCGTCGATTCCAGCCGTATCAATAAAAGTCACAGCTCCGTAATCGAGCAGTTCGTAAGCCCTACGCACAGGGTCAGTTGTAGTTCCTCTTTGGGGCGAAACTATTGCCACGTCTTGACCCGTAAGGGCATTAAGGAGTGTACTTTTACCAGCATTTACACGTCCTACAATTGCAATTTTTGCTTTCACACTACACACATTTAAAGATTATGAGATAACACGTTGCACGAAATAATTCTTAACCCAAACAACAGGTTAACCCAGAAATAGGTCAGACTCTGATATTTTGGCGCACATCCTCAACTGTCACAATCTTTGGACTCTCACTTAATATCACCAATCGTTCAACAATATTGCGCAACTCTCTAACATTACCAGTCCAAGGCAGCTTTTTGAGCAGTCCCAAAGCCTCAGACTCAATCTTCATTCCTGGATTACCCATTTCGGAGCTATATTGTTCCAAGAAATGATAAACCAACTCATCAATATCCTCTATTCTCTCGCTAAGCGATGGTATATTGATTTCAATAACGCTCAAACGATGGAAAAGATCTTCTCTGAAACGTCCAGCTTTAATCTCATTAATCAAGTTTTTGTTAGTCGCCGCAATAACTCGAACATCAACCAATATATCGGCATCACTACCAACTCTCGAAATCTTATTCTCCTGCAACGCTCTGAGAACCTTAGCTTGAGCAGCAAGACTCATATCTCCAATCTCGTCCAGAAAAATCGTTCCCTTTTCGGCTTGCTCGAATTTTCCTTTACGCTGTTTAATTGCGCTTGTGAACGAGCCTTTCTCGTGTCCAAACAGTTCACTTTCAATTAACTCACTAGGTATTGCTGCGCAATTAACCTCGATAAATGGTTTATCTACTCTATGACTACTAAGGTGGATATGTCGGGCAGCCAACTCTTTTCCTGTTCCGTTACTACCAGTAATAAGTACTCTAGCATCGGTAGGAGCAACCTTCTCAATAACTTTCAGCACACTCTTTACTGCCTCCGAAGATCCAATTATTTCACCCCCCCTTGATTTGTGTATCTTACGTCTAAGTTTTTTATTTTCAACTATTAACATTCCCTTATCAAGTGCGTTCTTGACAGACACCAACATCCTATTCATATCGATTGGTTTCTCCACAAAATCGGCAGCACCTTTGTGAATACAATCAACTGCCGACTCAATAGAACCGTGACCAGAAATCATAATCATAGGAATTTCGGGATAGGAATTAGTGACTATATTGAGGAACTGGTCGCCGTCCATTTTAGGCATCTTAATATCACTAATAATAAGCGATATCTCCTCATTAGCAATTAACTCAAGCGCTTGTTCTCCATCTTCAGCTTTTATTACACTGTAACCTTCCATCTCAAGAAGTTCAGCAAGCGAGTTACGAATACTTCGTTCGTCATCAACAATTAAAATTTTAGTCATATTATTCTATATATTTACACAACTTTGCACAATTTTTGATGCATTCAAGACATTTTATTATTCAAGTCTTACTAGCAAAAAATATACAAAAGTTGCAAATTTTTTTTATTACAAAAAATAGTAGTATATTTGTTGTAAAGATAGTGTCTTTTGTTTTTATAAAAAAATTTGACACAAGTCGAGTGCTAACACTTCAAACTGAAGACTCTAGTGAGCAATCGGCACAAAAAAGAAACTAACCTGTTATCTATGAAATCACTCTCCGTTAATGTTCCATTGCTTCTGCCAGAGTATGGACGCAATGTACAAAAAATGGTTAAGCACCTCCTCACAATTGAGGATAAAGAGGAGCGCAATCGCCAAGCACAAATTGTTGTGGCTACTATGGCAAATGTCTATCCTCACACTCGCCGAGATACTCCAGAGTTCCGCAATATGTTATACGACCACCTATTTATGATATCTGGTTTTGAACTAGACATTGATTGCGAGTTTACCAAACCCGACGCAGCCCAATTTGCACCAATACCGAAACACGTTCCATACTCTCAACAAGGCATTGTTAGAAAACAGTACGGAGCGCTAGTTCCACGTATGGCACGACAAATTGCAACAATCGAGAACGATGAGCATAGAGCTGCTTTTGCAGCTTCGTTGGCAAAATTTATGCGCCAAAAATCCTATGACTACAACCACGAATTTCCATCGAACGATATTGTGATTGCTGACCTTTTCGATATGAGCAATGGTAAAATAGAGCTTGATTCATCGGTTTTCGGCGGCACACAAATCACTACATTCAGAGCCAGAGCGAGAGCTAGACAACAACAGCAACAGCAGCAATCTCGCACACCACAAAGAACGAAACAAAACTCCTCAAACGGCAGAAAATCAAGAAATCACAATGCATAATTAGACTGCTCTAAAAAGAGGCAACTTTAAAGATAACTAACAATTTATCATTGACCACTCCTAATTCTTAACTCCTAATTCTTAATTAAAGAAGAGATATGGCTATTTTCGAAGTAACAGGCGGCAGCCCGATGAAAGGGGAAATAACGGCGCAAGGTGCTAAAAACGAAGCACTTCAAATTCTGTGTACCGTACTCCTATCGCCCGAAGAGATTATAATTCACAATATTCCTGAGATAGTTGATGTAATGCAACTTATCGAACTGCTTGAGAAACTAGGAGTCGAGGTTAATAAACTTGCCAAAGGCAGCTACACATTTAAAGCTACCAATATAGACTTAGACTATATGCAGAGTTCAGAGTTTAGGCATAGTGCATCACGTCTTCGAGGTTCGGTAATGATTATCGGTCCACTGCTTGCTCGTTTTGGTCGTGCATATATGCCCAAACCCGGTGGCGACAAGATAGGACGACGCCGACTAGATACTCACTTCATTGGTTTTCAGAAGCTTGGCGCAGAGTTTAATTTTGACACTGATGATAAATTCTACACTGTTTCAGCCCCAAAAGGTCTTAAAGGAGATTATATGCTCCTTGACGAAGCATCGGTAACTGGAACTGCCAATATAGTTATGGCTGCGGTGATGGCAAAGGGCACTACAACAATTTATAACGCTGCTTGTGAACCATATTTGCAACAGTTGTGCAGAATGTTGGTAAGAATGGGGGCTAAGATTAGCGGCATTGCCTCAAATCTACTCACAATAGAGGGCGTTGAATACCTTAGCGGCACAACCCACACTATGCTACCCGATATGATAGAGGTTGGTAGCTTTATCGGTATGGCAGCGATGACAAAGTCAGAGATTTTGATTAAAAACGTTGCCTACAAAGAGTTGGGTATTATTCCAGCACAGTTCTCACGTCTAGGTATTAAGATGGAGCAGCGTGGCGATGATATTTTTGTACCTGCACAAGAGCACTACGAGATTGAGAGTTTTATAGATGGATCGATAATGACTATTTCCGACGCACCTTGGCCTGGACTAACTCCCGACCTGCTTAGCGTCTTTTTGGTTGTTGCCACTCAAGCTAAAGGTTCGGTTTTGATTCATCAAAAAATGTTCGAAAGTCGTCTATTTTTTGTTGACAAACTAATTGATATGGGCGCTCAGATTATTCTATGCGACCCTCACCGAGCTACCGTCATTGGTCATAATCATCAGCTTCAACTACGTGCTACACGTATGACTTCGCCAGATATTCGAGCTGGTGTAGCACTTCTAATTGCGGCAATGAGTGCAAAAGGAACAAGTGTTATTCAAAACGTTGAGCAAATTGACAGAGGTTATCAAGATATTGACACCCGATTAAATGCAATCGGAGCAAAGATAGTTCGCATTCCTTAAATTGCAGTTGACAATGAGGGTTTGTTTTAATTCTTAATTCTTATTTCAGGTATATGCCTAACGACAGTTTTCGTTTTAAAGAGTTTACAGTAAGACAATCACATAGTGCTATGAAAGTTGGCACTGATGGGGTGATTCTTGGTGCTTGGGCAGATGTTACGTTCGAGCATTCGCCCTCAATTCTAGATGTAGGTAGCGGCACAGGACTTATTGCACTAATGGTAGCCCAACGCAACAAAGATGCCATTGTTGATGCTGTCGAGATTGAGCAAGGAGCGGCAATTGAGGCTAAACACAACTTTGAAAACAGCCCATTCTGCAAACGATTAAGGCTATATCAAGATGATTTTCAGACATTTGCCAAGAGATGTAAGACAGAGGGAAAGAGTTACGATTTAATAGTAAGCAACCCACCCTATTTTAACGGAACCTACAAATCGGTCGATGCTCAACGCACAGCAGCCAGACATACTGAACTACTACCAACTGACGAACTAATAGAGGGAGTATTGCTAGTAATAAATCCTAACGGAGGAAGGTTTGCTGCCATTTTTCCCTATGCAGACGCAGCTATCTTTATAGCTAAAGCAGCAGCAAAAGGGCTATATTGCTCTAAGATACTAGAGATATATGGTAAAGAGGGAAGAGGGGCAAAGCGAATGGCAGCCGAGTTCTCAACTGCACGCTGTAATAATGTCATAAACGAACAACTCACAATTTTAGATTCTACCGAACGTTACTCTCAAGCGTACAGAGAGTTAACTAACGACTTCTACTTCCGTTTTTAGTGTCATAGATTTTATAAAATACCAGTGACTCTACCTACACAACTAATTATACTTGATTTTAGTCTTCGAAAAAAGAGAAAGTTAATCAATAGTAATTTGTTGCCTGATTATCTTATCTTTAATAGTCAGTTCAACAATATATTGACCTTTATGGAGAACATCACCCAATATAATATTATGCTGTCTATTACTTTTGGGCAATCTCGCTTTGAAAACCGAAACGTTAAATTCGTCTAATATATCTATCTCACATTCAACTCTTTGTTTAACAACAACAAGGAGTTGCTTAAGTTTACTATTATACCAAATAATCTCATTATTAGCCTTAGTAATACAACCTAAGTTATTATTACGACGAATAAAGAAGTTATTCAATGACTCTCTTTTCTTCGTATCAAAAG
>CAMTOL010000066.1 GCA_947074135.1 uncultured Rikenellaceae bacterium | reverse complement strand
TACGAAATACACCCTCAGGGAGCATAGCCTCAAACCCATCAAAAGAACTGAGATTAAAGTCAAAAAGCGCGACCATATTACCTTATAGATGATTATAAATATATGTTGGCAAATAGGAGAGTCCAAGAGGATACACAGTGTATGGCTCTTGGAGTCTATTTGCCGAAGCGATAAGTATTTTATTTAATTTTTCCAAAACTCATAAAAGTTAAACCATTGTGTGGGGTATTGTTTAAGCACCTTTTCGACCGAAGCCACATAGCTGAGGAGCAACTCCTCAACACTACTACCAACAACTGGTTCAATGATAACTTTATAGCTCTTCATACCAACCTTGACAACGTGAATCGAAAAGGATGTAAGCGAATAACGTTTTGCAATATGAAACGTACCAGTCGGAAAATCGGCTTTAGCTCCCATAAAATCAACCTCCTGGCTTCGACCACCTCCAAAGCTTCTATCACAAAAAATCGAAACAATCTCGCCATCACGAGCAGCATTGTTAACTGCAAAAAGGTGCGACATATCATCGCTAACAGGCACCAAATTAATATTATTTTGTCCCAAAACCTCATCACGATTCTGCTGCATCACTGCCGCTTCACCTCCGAAAATCAACGAAGTGACTCTTCGCTCAGCAATATCGACTAGATAACCCAGAATCTCATAATTGCCGATATGTGATCCACAGAAGAGTATTCCATTATCCTTCTTTAACGCCTCTTGATAGAGGTCAAACCCTTCGATTGTGTATTTAAAGTACTTTTTGTTACGTTTGGCATAAAGCGTAAACTTGTCTAGAAATGTCTGTCCAAAAATATAGTGGTTCTTATACGATGCCCAAAATGCCCTTAACGGAGCATATCCACACCTCACTCTAAAATATCTATATATTGCAAGATATGCCTTTCTTGCGAAAAGCATATAGAACGGCACAACAAACGCTAGCCAAAAGTAGGCAAACCAAATCCCAAAAAATCGAAAAAAGAAAATTAACGCTTTCTGCCCAAATTTTCCTCCTCCCGATTTACCTCTCCACTCACGTTTATTGTGCATTATTTACTTTGCTGTCCAGATAGTTGTAAAATTTGCCAAGTGTATCAATTCCCATCATCTCCTCTTGTTTGATTTTAAAACCAAACTCTCTATCCACAACTACAACAATATCTACAAAATCCAAACTATCAATACCTAGATCATCTTTGAGCAGTGCATCTTCGGTAAGTGGTGCTTCGATTTCAAGTTCTTCGACCAAAAAATGGTTAATAATTTCTATAATTTTCTCTCTTTCCATTGACTTAATTTAATTTATATCTTTTTAATTATTATTGCGCTGTTAGTCCCCCCAAATCCAAATGAGTTGGAAAGCACGTAATTTAACTCCTTCTCGACTGTTTTTGGAACAATATTGAGTTTTGCCGAGGCTTCGTCAGGAGTTTCAAAATTGATATTTGGTGCTACAAATGAGTTCTGCATCATTACTATCGAATAGACCAACTCACTCGCTCCAGCCATCCAACACTCGTGACCGGTCATCGATTTGGTCGAACTAATCGGCGTTTGATGCTCTCCAAAAAGACGTTCAAGTGCTTTTGCTTCGTACATATCACCAAGTGGAGTCGAAGTTGCGTGAGCGTTTACATAGTCTATCGTTTGAGCCTCAACGTCTGCATCTTTTAACGCTTTAGTCATCGCTATATACGAACCACTATCGCTAGGTTGCGAGATATGTTCGCCATTTGACGAAAAACCATAGCCCACAATCTCAGCCAAAATGTTTGCTCCACGAGCAACAGCCGATTCATACTCTTCGAGTATCAGAGTAGCAGCCCCACCGCTAGGCACAAGCCCATCACGAGCCGCATCAAACGGACGAGAAGCCTTAGTAGGGTCGTCAGTTCGAACCGAAAATGCGCTAAGAGCATCGAAAGTTCCCATTCCATAGAGGTTAACCTCCTGAGCTCCACCGCAGATTACTCTATCTTGCCACCCATTTTTGATAAACAGATAACCAAGTCCCACAGAGTGCGAACCACTAGCACAAGCTGCACTAATAGTCATATTAACACCTCTAAGTTTATAAATCACCGACAAGTTCATCGTCACAGTAGAGTTCATCGAACGGAAAATTGCTGACGAACCTAGCAGTGTGTTATCTTTTCGTTCACGAGCCATATCGTTAGCCTCGATAACCGATTTTGCAGTCGAGTCGTTACCATAGAAGATACCAACCTCATTCTCAGCCAAAAAATCGGCATCAATTCCAGCCATCGTCAACGCCTCGTCAGTTGCCAAATAGGCATATTCGCCCTCTTGTCCAAGTCCAGTTCGAAGTCGTCTGTCCAACTTTCCTTTCAATTGAGTCGGAGCCAAAATACCAGTCAAAGGCGAACGATAACCATTTTCGGCTCGCTCACTGTCAATTCCAATACCCGACTTACCTTCGAACAGAGATTGTTTAACCTCTTCGACATTGTTTCCTATACACGAATAGATTCCGATACCAGTAATTACAACACGCCTCATATACTAATTCTTTATTTTTTTACACTCTTTCTCGCCTACATCATTCGAAACAACCTTTACCATAGATCGATCTGCTACAAAACCCATCTTAAAATAGTTTTTAATATAATAGGTCTCTCCTGCTACCAATTCTACAGTAATCTTACAAGGTACCTCTGGTCCAGCCTTTGTATAGATTGTCACCTCACCTGCTTTAACTTTATATTCTGCCTTTGAGTCTTTTGTTGCAAGCCACTCTATATCACGCTCTAATATTTTAATATACTCTCTTTGCACACCTCTGGTACGATACAAAATTACAGTTGCATATTGATCATCTTGAGCTCCATTCGGATCACTATTTTGAGCTTGAATCGGGGTAAAACAGCTCAACAACATAAGCAGCAAAATTAACTTTTTCATATTCTAGTGTTATTATTAAACTTATATATTAATTAACTACAACCCACCGTTAATCGAAATCACCTCGCCAGTAATGTAACTAGCCGATTCCGAAGCCAAAAACCCCACCAAATCAGCCACCTCTTCTGCTCGTCCAAAACGTCCCATCGGAACTGTTCGCTTCAGCATATCTTGATCCAGCCCTTCTGTCATATCGGTCTCGATAAAACCTGGAGCTACTGCATTGACAGTAACCTTTTTCTTGGCACACTCCTGCGCTAGAGCTTTTGTAAAACCAATTACTCCAGCCTTTGCTGCCGAGTAGTTTACCTGCCCTGCAATGCCTTTAATACCCGACAGCGACACCATATTGATAACTCTACCTCTTTTGGCAGCCATCATCTCTTTGACAACCATTCCAGTAACATAGAAAGCCCCATCGAGCGAAGTATCGACAACCGAGTGCCACTCCTCATCGCTCATCCAGAACATAAGATTGTCCTTTCTGATGCCTGCATTATTAACCAACACCTCAATCAAAGACTCTTTATTTGCTTCAATCCAAGCTCCTAGCACTGTTCTGACCTGCTCTGCATCAGCCACATCAAACTGCAATAGTTCGCACTTCACACCCAGCCCCTCGACCTCACTCTTAACTTTCTGTGCAGCCTCGCTGTTTGACACATAGTTTATCAAAATATTGCATCCCATACTAGCCAATTTCAAGCAGCACTGACGACCAATACCACGACTACCCCCAGTTACAAGGGCATATTTCATATACTCTTTCATTATTTTGACTTAAGGTATTCTACAACTTTTGCTATCTCTTTATATTTTGTCGTATCCTCTTTAAAGATAGGTACAATTTCTCGTATATCCAAATAGAGCTTTTTAGTCTGCTGAGATAGCTTATCGCTAATCCCTAGAGCATCAACAGCTTGAACAAGTGCCATCATCTGAATCGAGAGGACTTGGAAACTATTTTCGATAACTCGTCGCGCTATAAGCGCAGAGTTAGTTCCCATACTCACAACATCTTGATTATCATTGTTATTAGGAATACTATGAACATACATTGGATTTGAGAGCGTTTGACACTCTGCAGTAGTCGAAGTAGCAGTAAAACCAGCAGCTTGCAATCCATAGTTAAGTCCTAGCACACCAAGATTAACAAATGGAGGAAGTAATCCGTTGATTTTATCGTGGAATAGGTAGTTCAATTGACGTTCGATCAAAATAGTCAATTTTGTAATACCAATTTTGAGTTTATCCATCTCAAACGACACATAATCGCCGTGAAAGTTACCACCGTGATATACGCATTCACTCACAGGATCAACAATTGGATTATCATCAACCGAGTATAGCTCTTCAATCAATATTTTCTCGACATTATCGATTGTTTCGGCAATGGGACCTAGGATTTGAGGAGTACAGCGAAGCGAATAGAATGGTTGAACTTTGTGTTTGAATACCTTTTCGTTCTGTTCAATCGGTTTATCATAACGTTTTTGCAGCAATTGACTCGAAGCAGCAATTTCGCTCATCTGACGAGCAATTTCGCTTTGTCCTTTGTGGTTTTTAACACCATTAAGTATCTCTGACATAAAATCGTCGTACGACGATGCTATTTCGTTCATCATCACCGAAGTCAGAACTACCCAATTCAACAATCGTTTAGACATACTTAGGTTAACAAGCCCCACGCCAGTCATAACAGCAGTACCGTTGGTCAACGCAAGTCCCTCTCTGATATACATCTTCAGAGGTTCAATCCCACATTCACTCATAGCCTGAGATGCCAGCATCTCTTTTCCTTTATAGAGCACTTCTCCCTCACCAATAAGCGCAAGAGCGATATGCGATAGTTGAACTAAATCGCCACTTGCCCCAACGCTACCGTGCTGTGGCACAAGCGGAGTTATGTCATTATTTAGAAAGTCGGTTAAGATTTTTATGGTATCGGTATGCACTGCCGATTTACCGATCAAGAAGGCTTGAAGTCGAGAGTACATAGCAGCTCTGATAGACTCTTTATCTATATACTCACCAGCTCCGCAACTATGCGAACGAATAATATTGTATTGAAGGCTATTAAGATCTTTATCCTCAATACGGTATTGAGCCATAGGTCCAAACCCGGTATTGATACCATAAATTACCTTACCTTTTTGATATTGTTCAAGAAACTGGTACGCTTTTTCGACATCTGCAAGCTGTTTATTAGTTGCTTCTACTGGTTTATGATTAAATATAATCTGTTCAATCTCCGAAAAATTGGTCATAACTACAAAACGAATAATATTTTCTCTACTAAAATTAGCACTGCACTACAGTAACACATTAACACAAAAACAGTTCTACATCAGGAACAATTATATAATAATCTTTACTCTGTACTATATAAAATTTCGTCCCTATATTTGTGCAAAGATAATAATTTAGCCCTAAATATCAAACTCTTAAAAAAGATAAAATTAATTACGCTATTTAAGGGTGAATTAATAAATATGCTACTCCCATAAATTAAGACCAGTAGTTAAGTTTAAATTTTCTTAACTTTACTACTAAGATTTACGATTATGACGACACGAAAAAGGCACAGTGCAGCCTTCAAAGCACAGGTAGCCATTGAGGCACTAAAAGAGCGCGAAACACTTGCGGAACTTGCCAAACGCTTTGAGCTACATCCACAGCAGATTTCACAGTGGAAACAGGAGTTTGTAAGCCGTAGCAGCGAGATTTTCTCCACCAAAGCTCCAGATCAAGAGGCTCAAAAACGAGAAAAGAAACTTTACGAAAAAATCGGCAGATTGGAGTTAGAGCTGGATTTTGTAAAGGAGGTCTCCGAGAGTCTGGGGATAGGAAAGACCTCCAGAATTTGAGCAAGAGTGAGTGCAATCGAATTTATTCGAATTGCCGAACCGCCGCCAAATTTTCGTAGAAAAGAAGATAAATCCTCAACATAAATTATCAAAACGCAAGCAGTATGATGCGCTTGGACTAAATCGCACAAGCCATTACTACAAACGAGTAGAGCCGAAGCAGAGCGACGAAGCGATAATGCGAGAGCTCGATAAAGAGTATTTGAGACACCCCGAAAAAGGAGTGCTTAGAATGCGTGACTTTTTACTCGCATTGGGCTATATGATTGGTTTAAAACGCACTCGTAGATTGCTCAAAATTATGGGATTAGAGGCAATTTACAGAAAGCCAAATCTATCAAAGTTGGGCAAGGCGAGGTACATAAAACCCTACCTTTTGAGGGGTTTGAAAGTAGTTCGTCCGAACCAAGTTTGGGCAATAGATATAACCTATATTCCGATGGGCAAGGGGTACTTATATTTGACCGCCATAATAGATGTATATAGTAGATATATAGTTGGCTACGGCTTATATAACAGCTTAGAGGCACGGAACTGCGTTGAGGTTTTAGGTGGCGCCATTTCGAGGTATGGCACGCCTGAGATTATTAACTCAGATCAGGGTAGTCAGTTCACTTCAAGGGAGTGGGAGCAGTTTTTAGAAATTACTGATATCAAGGTTAGTATGGATGGTAAGGGTCGAGCTATTGGCTGTGCCTTCCTCCTTCGCACCTCAGCAATTCAAGCGAGCTTGATTGCATTCGGTTTGGCGTCGGTTGATAATATTTTCATTGAGAGGTTTTGGAGAACCATAAAATATGAGTATATTTACTTACGGGGTTTCGAGGACGGTTGCGCATTGGGGCGTGGTATTGATGGATGGATGCGCTATTATAATGAGCGGCGCGGTCACCAGAGTTTGTGGCGCGATGGAGGTCGCTATTCGACTCCTTCGGAGCTCTACCATAAAACTTTAATTGGCGAGAGCTCAAATTATCATAAGGCTCTCGCATCATAAAACTTAAACTTATTTAAATTAACTCTTGGTCTAAAAAAGGGAAGTAGCTAAGTTTTATTGTGATTATATGCATCTTTATAATTACCCTCAGTAATGGCAATTTGCTCATACATTAAATGATATTTTATTGTGTCAATTGGATTGTTTTTTAGATCAAACATTTTTGCATACAATTTAGCCGAATCAATTTGGTTAGACCATACATAAATAGAACTAAGTTCGTTATATAAAGTAGAAGTTTTGGGAAATCCAAATTCATTTTTATGTATTCTTAACAGTAGCTGTTTTGCTTCATTGACATTAGTATTATTATAATTATACAACCGTGCTTTCGATAGTACATTACCTAAAATAGCTACTGTATCGTTTAGATCAGTTGCCAAATCAATAGATCTATTAATATATAACAATGCACTATCATAGTCATTAACAATATATAACCTTCCAATAGTTGTTAGCGATCTACACTCAAAATCTTTATTACCTGCTTTGTTGTAAAAGTATGCAGCCTATTTGTATCGGGCTATATCTTCATCATTGGTTATATATGATTTCTGATATAATTCACCAAAACGAGTATTTAAAAGTCCGCAGGTAAGATAATCGGTGGTATCTATAATCTCTTCCGCCGCTTTATAGCACTCAAGTGCTAATCTATTAAAACCAATATCGGAGAGAACACCGCCCTTTATCATCAAAGCACGTATCAACATCTGCTGATCAAAGTTATCGGTATAGTAGTCAACGGCAATGCTGATCAGTGAATCGTCTTCAATTGGCAGATACTGTTTATACCGCGCCGATGTGTATAGAAGGGCATAGTAAGCCTTGTTTCGGAGAGAGAGGCTCTCGAAATCCATAGTTTCGAGCATCGTGTATGCGCTGTCATGACACACGTTTGAAATTGTATCAACACTCTGTAAATATTCATAATCACGTCTGGACGAACATCCTGTAAGCGACATAATTACATATACTATAATTAGACTACAAACAACAACTCCTCTTCTCATTATAAATCATAATTTTTATTTCTCGAACCACAAATATACAAACAAACGTTATTATGCAATATATTGCGCATAAATCTCTAATACAAATAGACAAGTAGAATGATTTATAGAGGGGAAGAGGTATTAATCCTTTCGTGGTCACCTTGACAAAATAGAGTATTTTTTACCAATAGTCAGAAACACAAAGGTTCGCTACAAAAGCAAAGGAACCAAGACGTATAGTCTTGGTTCCTTTTGTAGCGAGAGCCGGGCATGATCCGGCGACCTCATGATTATGAATCATGCGCTCTAACCAGCTGAGCTACCTCGCCATTAACAGGTGATGTAGCGCACTATTTAAAGCGTTTCTCGTCAGATACAGTCAATTTTTTGCGACCTTTAGCTCTGCGTGATGCCAATACTCTACGACCGTTAGCAGTCGCCATACGCTCACGGAAACCGTGTTTGTTTACTCTCTTTCTGCGAGATGGTTGAAATGTACGTTTCATATCTTTGTTTTTATTCTAATTTTGCTCAAACGAGGTGCAAAGATAGACATTATTTTTGTTCTACCAAAATTTTACACGCTTTTTTCTCCGTTTTTTTTATTTCTCTAAAATCTAGTTATCAAGTCAACAAATTACTCACCAACTCACTAACTCAAACTAACAGCCTCTAACTCCTAACCTTCAAAAGGCTTTTAGTGACAAAAAAATCGCTATCAAACCAGTGCGAAACGGACTCTACCATAACCTTTTTACTACTAATCTTACTATCGGCTATCTCGGCTGCCAAATCACCACCCTTAAGTAGCAACATTCCCCTATCATATTTACCACGAGTCCAATTCAGCAAATCGCCAAGCGGCGCAACTGCCCTTGAAACTACCCAATCCCAACGCTCGTCCAGACTCTCTACCCTGCAATTATGTACCGTCACATTATCGAGTCCTAGCTCCTTGACTACCGCTTCGACTACCTTTATCTTTTTCCCTATCGAATCAACTGCCGTAAAGCTCACATCTGGCATCAATATAGCCAACGGAACAACTGGAAAACCTCCGCCGCAACCCAAATCCAAAACGCGCTCACCTGGCACTATCTCGCCACTTTTGGCTATTGCCAACGAATGCAACACGTGGCGTTCGTAGAAATTATCCATATCACGGCGCGAAATCACATTTATCTTTGCGTTCCACTCACTATAAAGCTCCAACAAACGAGCAAAACGCTCTTTTTGCAGTTCACTAAGCTCGAAATAACGCTCAATTAGAGCTACACTATTTTCCATTGTTTTCAAATTTTAACATACCATAGTCACACCTCAACATCTCATAAATAATACGCAACCAGACCGCCATAAAAGGCAGTGACTTAAGAGCATAAGTCCTAAAATAGCTATGATAGAGCTCAGGTGGCAATATATTTATAGCTATGCACGACAAAAAGCAGAGTACCATCAACGCTATTGCCACTGATGTACGACCATAAGGAGTCGCTGCAAACCACAACAAAACACCAATCATTGCCATTAGATAGGAACAGCTCTCACTGCCCGAACTAAATAGAGTCAAAAACAGCAGCACAGACGCTAAAAACATCAACCTAAAATCATAGTTCTTATATTGAGATAACCTCAAATAGGGCAACAAAAACAACAAAAGACCACTGCCCATTATCCAGATATCGGAGTAATTGGCACTTTGCGTACTCTTTCTAATGAATCCTAAAATTGAGATATTTTGCATCATCGAGAACATATTGCTCTGACTCTTTGCTGCAAGTGCTTCGTACCAATCAGCATACTGACCTACAACATACTCAGGCGAACCAAAAAACATAGGCAGAGCAAACAACACCACACACCATAGCGCAAAATAGCCTACAAAACTCCACTTTCGTTTTGTAAAAAAGAAGAATGCAAGTGCTCCAAGAGCATAGATTTTAACAAAAGTTCCGATTGCAATTAACAACGTTGCCCATAGATTCTTACCACGTTCAACATACACAAAAGAGAGAATCACAAGACCAATAAGTGCTATTGAGAACTGCTGATACGCGATGCTAAGATAAAGCTCGGGAATAGTCAACAGAATAATCAGGTTCTTGTACCTTCTTTCGATACTAAGTTCACTAATAGCGTAGTACAACAACAACACACCACCAGTCATCCATAAAAGCAAACCCCAGAAATCTGGCAAGAGTGAAAATGGAGCAATAATAATCCCAAACAGTATGCCATAGTGATTCATATCCATATATTGGTCGGGATAGGGACCGTAGAGTGTAACATTCTGACAGAGATGCTCAAAAACTCCTTTATATATATAATAGTTATTAATACCTGTCATCTCTCCTTCGCCGAGCGAGTATTTACTCACAACTCCAATAAGAGTAACGACAAGCATAACGCCTAACCAATAAATTGACTTGGCATCAAT
>CAMTOL010000065.1 GCA_947074135.1 uncultured Rikenellaceae bacterium | reverse complement strand
GTTGTTATATGTATACACACTAACACGTAATAAACTTGCAAAAGAACCCACCGAACAATTCCAAACGACTATTAGTCAAAAACTTAGAAACCGACAATGACCCCTTCGCGACGGTCAACAGTCATCGTTTGCAACACGTATGACGCAATCACAAATCGACAGAGTACTCCCATTCTACAAAGATGCGGGTTTCTATGCAATGGAAGTATGGGGCGGTGCTGTTCCAGACTCTGTAATGCGCTACCTTGGCGAAAACCCTTGGGATAGACTCGAAAAAATTAAAGCTGCAGTTGGCGACGTAAGCCTTCTTACAGCTCTTTCGCGCGGACGCAACCTCTTTGGCTATGCACCCTATACCGATGAGATTATCGACGGTTTTTGTCGTAACTCAATGGAGAGTGGACTCGGAATTATGCGTATCTTCGATGCACTAAATGATGTTGACAACGTAAAAAGCACAATTAAATATGTTAAGAAATATAACGGCATTGCAGACTGTGCTATCTGCTATACTATCGACCCAAAAGATGAGAGTGCACCTGCTGCCCCTGCTAAAAAAGGCTTCCTAGGGCTATTTGGCTCGAAAAAAGAGGCTGCTCCACAAAAAGAGCTAATCTTTACCGATGCATATTTCTTAGACAAAGCTCGTCAGATGGTCGAACTTGGAGCAGATATGATTACTATTAAAGATATGTCGGGTCTGATTCCTCCAAAACGTGTTTACGACCTTGTGAAACTACTCAAAACTGAACTTGGAATACCTGTTGACTTCCATACTCACTGTACTCCAGGCTATGGTCTAGCATCGGTTGTTTCGGCAATTGCCGCTGGGGTTGATGTGGTTGATACAAATATTTGGAACTTCTCGGGTGGTCCTGCTGCTCCATCAATCGAGTTTATATACCTATTTTGTAAAGAGATGGGTGTTGAGCTAGATATCAATATGGAAGCAGTTGCGAAAATTAACCACGAACTGTTCTACATTCGCAAGGAGTTGGCAGATGTTGACGCTGTTAAAATGTTCCCTAAACCATTTAATCCCCTAACAGAGCAAGTTCCTGCCGAGATTGACGCTCAAATTAAACGAGCTGCCAAAGCTGCTATAGCGTGTGACGAAGATACGCTTATGGATGCTTGCCGTAAGATTGAGGATTTCTACGGTTTCCCTCCTCCAAACGAATTAGTTAAAACTGCCGAAATTCCAGGTGGTATGTACACCAATATGGTGGCTCAACTAAAAGCACTGAAAAGCGAAGAGATACTTGAGGCTGCGATGAAACTTATTCCCCAAGTGCGTAAAGATGCTGGTCTAATTCCACTTGTTACACCAACTTCGCAAATTGTTGGTGCGCAAGCAGTAAACTGCGCTCTTGACCTTAAAAATGGCAAACCAATGTATACAACTTGTTCAAATCAGTTTGTGTCGTTGGTCAAAGGTGAGTATGGCAAAACTCCGGTGCCTATTGATCCAGCATTCCGTAAACAGATTACGGGTAGCGAGGTCGAAACACCTTACGACACCAGCAAATACAAGATGCAGGAGAACCCAGTGATTGAAGGTTGTGGCAGAAAATTGGCAGAGAACGAGAAAGAGGTGCTACTTCTTGAACTCTTCCCTCAAGTTGCTAAAGACTACTTGACTAGATTTAAAAATGCTCAGGCCGAAGCTGAAAAAGCTACTCAAACCGAAACTGCTCCTGTGGAAGAGGTTAAAAAAGAGGAGTTCTTGCCAGTTACAGGGTCGGTCATTAGCTCTCCAATGCCAGGTCGTGTATTTAGACTGTGTGTAGCAGTTGGCGATGAGGTTGCCGATGGTCAAGATGTGATTATTCTCGAAGCTATGAAGATGGAGAACAATATCGCTACTCCATTCAAAGGTAAAGTACGTCAGATTTTTGTCAATGAGGGTGACAGTGTAGCCACTGATGGCAGACTGCTCGAGATTGAATAACAAAGAACTCTCTTTGAATAACAACAAAAAAGCTCCGAACACTCGGAGCTTTTTTTAGGATAAGGCAATTAGTGGAGTATTGTAATTCTACTCAATGTTAATGCCAGGCTGCTCCTCCATATCGCCACTCTCAATTGTGAAATCAATTGAACCAAGTGCGCTACTCTTTATTGTGAGTGGAAGCAGCTTGTTGCGCACAATTGTAATAGGATATTCTGTAATAACTACTGTTCTATCTCCAATATCAGAAACGTAAGTTGCAGTTAATAGTAGATTCTCACTGTAATTGTTAGCAAACCAAGTGGCATCTCCAGTTTCTGTTCCCGCAAGTGTAATGTTTACTGTAGTGTCCTTGCCATATAGCGTTTTGCCGAGTAATAGGGCAGGAGAGCCATCAAAGGCAATCTCAAGCGAACCTTTAGTCAAACCCTCAGGTGTTATCCGCATCGCCCCGTAAACTCGCTTCATATTTATGGAGATAGTCATATTCTCGGCAGCGGTGAATGTGTTGCTGTTTCCTGCAAATCTCTCAATAAATAGGTGCTTATATGATGCCCTCGACGATGAAGATACCTGTATGTCAGTGTCGCCTTTGAAAATGTTTCTAAGTGGGGTATTGCTCTCTATGAAACTATTTGTAAGTGATGCCGATTTAGTGGTAGTCAGTGTAAAAGGGTTGTAGTAGCTCCCGTCGTTTCTTTTGGCAACGATTTTCTGTCCGTTAATAATTGTAGTTGCTTCGATAATGTAGTTTGCTCCGACAACTAATTCAAACGGAGGTATTGCGTAGCTGTCAAATAACCCATAAGCGATAGCATCTTTTTTCTCGTCGTTTGCATTGTATATCTGAATTGCTACAATATCTGTCGAACTGGACCTGCTCTTAATGTAGTTGTTCGATTCGTTACCCTCCGCTGAGATGCTGAAATAGACTGCTCTTTTTTGCTCCTCAGAGTTGGTGCTAATTGGTTCGGGAGCTTGACAGTTTGTAAATAGCAATGAAACGACTATTAGGTTTAAAATAAGAGAGTAGTTAATTAACTTTATTCTCTGTTTTTTGTTAGTTCTCATTTAGGTTTAGTTCTTTGATTAGTTGTTTGTAGTTAATAAAGAAGGTATTTTTTTCTAAGTATTCTGAACCAATTGCTCTGCTCTTTCCACCAATTAACTATTTGAGGAGTTAGCATATAGCCACTCTGTTCGAAACGAGTACGAAGTTCGGAGCTACCTAGTACCTTGTCATACATAGCAATTCGTTCTTTGGTAGCTGCTTTGAATGGATTTTTGGTGGGGTGAGCTGATATTATCTCCTCTAGGACGTATAGTCCGATAAGAGTTAGGGGAGCAGCTTCAATATCTGTAACGTGTACTTGCACGCCGTGTACTTGTTTATCTTTTGCGCTACCGTAGAATGGTCGGTAGTGGATAGGTCGAAAGATAACGCCATCTATGTTTTTACTGTTCAGTCGTTCTGCCAAACCTTCGGCATCGGTTATCCACTCCGCTCCAAATAGTTCGAAAGGCAGGGTGTAGCCTACTCCTATGTTGAGTGTCTGGAGCTCGCCAACCATACCAGTAATAGGGTAGTAGATAGCTGTTGTCCACTGTGGGATATGTGGTGATGTAGGAACGAACGATAGTCCGGTTTGGTCAAAAGTAGAGCTTCGGCTCCAACCCATCATAGGTACAACGGTTAGTCTATCTGGGTTGGCTTTTAAGAAATCCTCGCCAACGTATAGCCTTGCCAGTTCGCCAACGGTCATACCGTGAATATAGGGGACGTTATATTTGCTTACAAAGCTAGAAAAACCGCTTTTGACACCGCCTCCCTCAATTTTATTGCCACCAAGTGGATTGGGACGGTCAAGAACCACGAACTCAAGCCCATTCTCACCAGCAGCTTCGATTGCGAGTCCAAGTGTCGAAATAAATGTGTAGGAGCGTGAGCCAATGTCGGCAATGTCGAACACTAGGGCATCAATTCCACCTAGCATTTCTGGTTTGGGTTTCATTCCGTTGCCATAGAGCGAGTAAATCATAGCACCTGTCTTAACGTCACGAACGTTCGATACCTTCTCGCCTGCTGCTATGTCGCCTCTAACACCGTGTTCGGGTGCAAACATTGCTACGAGTTGAACTCCAGCGGATTGTGCCTCGGCTGAACTCAATATGTCGATTGTAGAGCGTAGGTTGCGATTTACGCCAGTTGGGTTGGTAATCAATCCTATGCGTTTGCCTCGCAGTTGCTCAAAATTGTTAGCCTCTAAAACATCAATGCCTGTTAGCACTTGTGCGTTAGTGAGTATAGATAAAAATGATAAAAGGGCGATAAAAAACTGCTTATGCATATCTGTTGTAAGATTAATTGTTTTGTTGTCGTACACGAATGAGCACCAGCAAAAGTACAAAAAATATAACTATATCCAATAATATAGCTAGTATCTAATCAAATGATGAAATTAAAGTGGATAGTGTTTTAATGTAGTTTCTAAAAAAAAATGATTATCTTCACTCACTGAATTTAGAATCAAAAATTATGAAAATATTTTCACTCTTTGCTATCGGTACAGCATCACTTGCAACACTTTCGACTGTGGGTCAAGAACGAAAACCAAACGTTTTGTTTGTTCTTCTTGACGATTTAGGCTACAACGATGTTGGATATATGGGTCAACGTTTGATTGAAACACCTCGAATAGACTCGTTGGCTCGAAGTGGCAAGATTTTTACTCGTCACTACTCAGCAGCTCCTGTTTCGGCTCCTGCTCGCTCGGGCTTTCTGACTGGTATGCATACTGCCCACACTCCGATTCGAGGTAATGACGAAGATGGCGCTCGTGGAAATGTTTGGTCCTATGTCGAGGTGGCTGCTAATCCGGGTGTTGAGGGTCAGGCTCCGATGCCAGCCGATACTCGGACGATTGCTCATATGCTCAAAGATGAGGGATATACAACTGCTTGTATTGGCAAATGGGGACTTGGTGCGCCTGGTTCGGTTAGTGAACCAAACTCTATGGGGTTCGATTTTTTCTATGGCAGCAATTGTCAGAGAATGGCGCACGACTACTATACGCCACACCTTTATCGCAACCGAACGAAGGAGCTAACGGGTAATGCTCCTCGTGAAATGAGTGGAAGAATACCAAAAGACGCTGATCCACTCGACGAAAACTCGTACTCTGAGTTTACTTCGGGAGTCTATATCCCTGAACTGCTGCAAAAGGAGACACTTGCGTTTCTGGATACGGCAGGAGTCAATAACCCATTCTTTCTGTGGTGGACAACGCCACTACCGCACGTCTCTTTAGCTGCACCCAAGCGTTGGGTCGATTATTATGTGCAGAAGTTCGGCGACGAGAAACCGTTTCTAGGCAACCACTATCATCCTTGTCGCTATCCAAGAGCAACCTATGCTGCAATGGTTAGCTACATCGATGAACAGGTTGGAGAGATAATCGATAAACTTAAAGCTACTGGGCAATACGACAACACGATAATCGTTTTTACGTCGGACAATGGTCCCTCGACTGAAGGTGGTCGTGATGCTAAGTTTTTTGAGAGTGCGTCACCATATCAGAGCGAAGCAGGTAGAATCAAAGCATCGCTTTACGAAGGAGGAATTAATGTGCCTATGTTTGTTCACTTTCCTAGTGGTGGTGTAAAAAGTGGTAAGAGTGACTTGATGACACATTTTGCCGATTGGATGCCAACGTTTTTAGAGTTTTGCGGTTCAGAACAGAAACCTCAGAGTGACGGACAATCGTTGGTTACTATTCTTAGAGAGGATAGTGAGCAGGAGTTGCATCAAAATCTGGTGTGGGAGTTTTCGGAGCGAGATGGAGTTGCTGCTGTGAGGAGTGGTAGGTATAAGTTGATAATCAAAAACATAAAGAGCGAACCAGTCTATGAACTTTATGATTTACAAAACGATATAGAGGAGCGAAAGAATATTTATAGTGTTGATAGTGAGATTGTGAAGGAGTTGAAAACTATTTTGCGTGAGGCTCACACAGACCCTAAGAACTCTAAATTTATGCTGCCAATCGATAAGGTAACGGCAGTGAACTAGTGATGGTTAGTGATTCTGTTTTTGTAGTTTATAGCTTATTCTGAATTGTGAAAAAAACGCTACGATTTAGCACTGCGCTTAAGAAAAGTGAACCAACACGTTTTGCCACTATGGCAAAACCAATCGGTAGCAGATGCAACCTACTGTGTAACTACTGTTACTATATCGATAAGGAACTCCAATATCAAACTCCTCCAAAACTAATGAGTGACGAGGTGTTGGAGGCTTACATTAGAGGCTATATTGAAGGTTGCGATGCCGAAGTTATAACATTTTGTTGGCATGGTGGCGAACCGTTAATGGCAGGGTTAGAGTTTTATCGCAAAGTAATAGAACTGCAACGAAAGTATGCTAAAAACAAACGAATTGAGAATACATTGCAAACCAACGGAGTGTTGCTCAATGATAGTTGGGCACGTTTCTTTGCCGATAATAGTTTTTTGATTGGAATTTCGATTGATGGTCCGAAATCTGTTCACGATGCCAATCGACTTACTCGCTTTGAAGAGCCTACTTTTGATAAGGTTATCGAGGGATTAGAGTGTTTGAAACGTGCTGGTGTTGAGTTTAATACATTGTCGGCTGTGAGTAGTGCTTCGGCTGGACACGGAGTCGAAATATACAATTTTCTAAAGAGTCTGGGAAGTCACTATATGCAGTTCTTACCAGTAAGTGAACATACTAAAGTTGTTGAGGGATATAGTCGATCAGTTATCTGTGCGCCTGACGATGAGCAGGGACAAATGGCAGAGTGGAGTATTTCGGCGAGAGATTATGGGTGCTTCTTAATCGAAATATTTGACGAATGGGTAAGACTAGATGTGGGTACCTATTATGTCCAGATTTTCGATGCAACTCTAGCTCGTTGGTGCGGAGTTGCTCCAGGGGTTTGTTCGATGGGCGAGAACTGTGGCGATGGAATGGTGGTCGAGTATAATGGTGACGTTTACTCGTGCGACCACTTTGTTTATGATCATCATAAGTTAGGCAATGTCTTAAATGATGACCTTCGTTCGCTCTATCACTCGGCTCGACACTTTGAGTTTGCTGCAACTAAATACTCTTCATTACCTGCAAAATGCACCAAATGCTTGTGGTTAAATCTGTGTAATGGAGAGTGTCCTAAGCATAGGTTTGGCGATAAGTCTAACTCGTTGTGTAGCGGTCTGCAACACTTCTTTAGACATACTGCCAAAGCAATGGAGTTTATGCGAGAATGTATTGAGCGAGAATTACCACCCTCTCTGATAATGCACAACCCATAACTAGCATTTGATAATGTACTTATGCATTATCAATTATCATAGCAGCGCCGACAGTTTCGTTAGTTGCTTCGTCAATAAGCACCAATGACCCTGTAACTCTATTGTCAGCATATGAGTCATAAACCAACGCTCTTGCAGTGCGAAGCACTATGCGACCAATGTCGTTCATAGAGAGCGAACTCTCCCCCTCGATATGCTCTAAAGTGTTGATATTGACCTTATAGACCAGCGACTTAACCATAGCCTTGGTTTCGGTTGTGGTGTGGCGAACTATATACTTGCCGCCAACCTGCATAGCACGAGGGTTGAGCCAACAAATCATAGCCTCTACATCTTGACTAACAGTTGGTTGAACACCATCGACTGGTACTATCATATCGCCTCGACTAGCATCAATATCATCGTTTAGGGTAACGCTAACCGATAGCGGAGCATAAGCCTCCGTAAGGCTCTCTGTTGCCTCGAAAATCTCTTTAATCGATGATGCCGAACCCGATGGTAATACCTGTACCTTATCGCCTACTCGAAGAACTCCACTCGCCACACGTCCTGCATAGCCTCTGAAATCGTGGAACTCATCGCTAATAGGACGAATAACCCACTGAACTGGGAAACGTGCCGCTGCAGAACCGAGTTTGTGGGAAATTGGAGTGCTTTCCAGCACTTCGAGCAGTGTTTTGCCACTATACCAGGGCATATTTTCGGAACGTTCAACCACATTGTCGCCAAATTTAGCCGAAATTGCTGCAAACTCCACATTTTTAATGCCTAACTTCGTTGCAATTTCGCTATACTTTGTCTTAATGTCATTGAAAACCTCCTCCGAAAAATCGACCAAGTCCATCTTGTTAACGCAAACCGTAACATAAGGAATTTGTAACAGCGAAGCGATGTAGCTATGTCGAACTGTCTGCTCGACAATACCATTACGAGCATCGATAAGAATGATTGCCAAATCGGCAGTCGATGCGCCAGTTACCATATTGCGGGTATATTCGATATGTCCCGGAGTGTCGGCAATAATAAACTTACGAGCAGGAGTCGCAAAGTAACGATAAGCAACATCAATAGTGATGCCCTGCTCACGCTCGGCTCTAAGACCGTCGGTAAGTAGTGCGAGGTTTACTTCGGCGTTGCCAACTCTTTTGCTCGCAGCCTCGACTGCCTCCATTTGGTCCTCGAAAATCGACTTGCTGTCGTACAGCAAGCGACCAATCAATGTGCTTTTTCCGTCATCTACTGACCCTGCTGTTGTAAATCGCAACAGCTCCATATCTAAATATCCGTTCATATCTTATTATTGTAATTTATCTTTTTCTATTGTATTTTCTTCTCTATTCGTACTTTTTTCGAAAAAGTCCCAAAAACTTTTGTCGATGCTTCGCATCTAATAACTTCTCAATTGTCAATCGAAGAAGAACAGTATAGTTAGTCTTAAAGAAAACATATCTAAAAATCTCGAACAAATCATCAAGTACGTGAAAGCTAACGTTTTCATCTTAAGAAAAGGTAAAGTGGAAAACGTTAGTCTGTGAAATGTCTAATTCTAGAGTCCAAGTTGTTCTAGTTCATTTGCTAATCGCTCTTCTGAGAGTGGTATGTAGCCATTCTCAGGTGCAAAACCCTGTCCTTCGGTCAATATAAACTCTAAAAATGCCAACACTTCAGCCTTCTCAGGCACTCCATTGCAAACCAAATAGAGGTTACGAGCTGGAGGTGCAGGATAGCGACCATCGGCAATTGCTTGGTTCAAGTCTGTTAAAGTCGAATAAAAACTCTCACTCAAATCTATATGCCCGTTCCCATCAATATCTATAGGGATAACCATTATATTGCGATGCGGTTTCTTGCTCTTTAAGTCGTAAGCATAACCAATATTGTTGAACCCAATGCCAATCTTATCGCGTTGAATAACAGAGGCCACCCCAGGGTCGCCAAAGACAGCCGTTCCCTCTAAATCCTCTTGTGTCGAACCCAACCACTTAGCCCACGTTTCGGCTGCTCCACAAGCGTCTGAACGAGTATAGACGTGAACAGGTATCGTAGATCTAGTTCCTAATAAATCGCCCCAGGTCTTAGTCGCCCCAGTCACCCAAAGTCCTTGAGCTGCTTTTAGCGTCATTCCACGAGTCATAATATCTAAGTATAGAGGGTTCTTGGAGTTTACCGTAGCAACTACCGCATCTTTGGCAACAGTAATTACAAATGCTCCCTTATCATACTCCGCTTTATTGATATCGCGTGATACCATACCCAAATCAACAACCCTGCTTAGTGCATCGGTAATTCCCTTTCCTGCTCCACCTGCCGAGATGTCAATTCGTACTTTAGGGTAGAGTTTCCGAAACTCCTCAGCCCACTTAACCACCATAGGGTAGAGTGCAAATGCTCCTGAGAGCTGAATCTCGCCCTCCAACGAACGACGCTGCTCTCTACGCTCCTCTCTTTGGCGTTGCTGCTCTGCCCGACTAAGCTGTCTGCTTAATTTGATATTGTCACGATTCTCCTTACTCTGTTCTCTAGCCTCTTTTTTAATCTCTCGCTCACGATTTTGTGCATTAAGTAGCAACGGAAACAGTAGAGATGTTGTCACTACTAACGATAGAATTATTATAATCCTCTTTATAAACATATTTCAAAATATTAATCAACGACAATATATTTATATGCAAATATCGCGCAAAAATAACTATTTTTGTCGAGTAAAATCGCTTTTTGCGATCCAAGATATTGTTTTTTTTATTCTCAATATATCAGTAACGTTAACTATATTTTTTACGTACTTTTAATGTAGTAACAGCTGTTTAGTACATAATGATTACTAAATTTGCTAGTGTTCTAAAGTTTGGTCATACAATTTTTGCTCTGCCATTTGCACTCCTAGGTTACTCTATTTGTTTTTCTCTGCTTGTGTTCGTTTTGGTGGTTTGTTGTGTCTTTTT
>CAMTOL010000064.1 GCA_947074135.1 uncultured Rikenellaceae bacterium | reverse complement strand
AAAATAATATCAACAAAACAAGATAAACTAGAGTAGTCTCTCTTGCTCTTATTCTTTTAGAGTACGAGGCGCAGCTAGTTCCTATTTGGGTTGTGCGTTTTGTTGTACTATATCTTCTCGACAAACGTTGGACGTGGGATAAATGCTACTCTAAGTGTTCGACCTATCCAATAATCTATCAAGAACCGGGTTGGTCTATGGAAGACGAAGGATTAGAAAACATAGATCCAAATAAGAGTTATGTAATAGTGGCTAACCACAACACTTTTTTTGATATACCGATGACCCATTTACTACCACTAAACTTTCGTTGGGTAAGTAAACGTGAGGTTCTGATGTTCCCAATCTTTGGTTGGGTGCTATTTATTCAGCGGAGCTTGACAATTAAACGAGGAAGTGCATCGAGCGCAAAAGAGATGATGTCAAAGGGCGCAAAACTTCTTAACAATGATGTAAGTGTGGCTATATTTCCTGAAGGTACTCGTTCGAGAGATGGAAAAGTGGGAGAGTTTAAACCCGGCGCATTTCTGATGGCAAAAAGCGCAGGAGTAGAGATATTACCTGTTGTGCTTTACGGCTCACGCAAGGCTATTATTGGGAATAGAGGTATAGTTAAACTAAAAGTAAAAGTGTTGTCTCCAATAAGTTTTGAGGGCAAAAAGGTTGGAGAGGTTACAAAAGATTTAAATAAACAATATATAGAGCAATTAGATGGAGCAAGTCAACAATAACGTAGCAAACGAGTATAACGAAGATAATATCCGCACACTGGAGTGGAACAAACACATCAGGCTTCGTCCTGGTATGTATATTGGTAAACTAGGCGACGGTTCGCAGAGCGACGATGGTATTTATGTGCTTATCAAAGAGGTTATTGACAACTCGATTGACGAGTATGTTATGGGCTTTGGTAAGATGATAGATATTCGCATCGACGCCGAGGCTCGTGAAGTTACCATCAAAGACCAAGGTCGTGGTATTCCGCTCGGAAAGCTTAAAGAGGCGTCGTCAGTACTCAACACAGGCGCAAAGTACGATAGCAAGGCTTTTAAAAAGTCTGTGGGCTTGAATGGAGTTGGTATTAAGGCAGTAAATGCTCTTAGCTCAAAGTTTGTGGTTAGTGCGGTGCGTGATGGAGAGAAACGCTCGATTGAGTATAGCGGCGGGGAAGTAATTAGCGATGAGAGTTTTAGCGGAGTTAACGAAAAAAATGGAACAACCGTAAGTTTTATTGCCGATACCGATATTTTTGGAGAGTATGGCTATAAGATGGAGTATGTGGAGGCTATGCTTCGCAACTACACATACCTCAACACAGGGCTTACGCTTCAGCTCAACGGGACAAAAATGTCGAGCAAAAACGGACTTCTTGACCTGCTAAACGAAAATATTGGCGAAGATGCACTCTATGAACCTATACATATTAATGGCGACGATATTGAGGTGGCAATGACGCACGGAACTGGTTATGGCGAGAGCTATTATAGTTTTGTCAATGGTCAGCACACCACTCAAGGTGGTACGCATCAAGCTGCATTTCGTGAGGCAGTAGTTAAGGTTGTGCGTGATTTTTATCGTAAAGATTTCGATGCTGCCGATATTCGTTCATCAATAATTGCAGCCATATCAATCAAAGTAGAAGAGCCTGTTTTTGAGTCACAAACCAAGACTAAGCTCGGTTCTAAAGATATGGCACCAGAAGGTGGGGTTTCGGTTCGTAGCTTTGTGCTAGACTTTTTGAAAGAGAAGTTGGACAACTACCTACACAAGCACCCTGCAACTGCCGAAGTACTGCTCAAAAAAATTGTAGAGGCAGAGAAAGAGCGTAAAGCGATTAGCGGTATTCAGAAAAAGGCTCGTGAGTTTGCTAAAAAAGCATCGCTACACAATAAAAAACTTCGTGATTGTCGTCTTCACTTTAGCGACAACAAAGAGGGAGCAGAACAGTCGATGATTTTTATCACCGAGGGTGATTCGGCAAGTGGTTCGATTACCAAGTCAAGAAATGTTACAACTCAAGCCGTATTCTCGCTTCGAGGTAAACCGTTGAATACCTACGGACTCACTAAAAAGGTGATTTACGAAAACGAGGAGTTTAACCTGCTTCAAGCAGCGCTGAACATCGAAGATGGAATTGAAGGATTGCGCTATAACAAGATTATCATAGCAACCGATGCCGATGTCGATGGTATGCACATTCGTTTGCTGCTGCTGACATTCTTTTTGCAGTTTTTCCCCGAGGTTGTCCGAGCTGGGCACGTTTATATACTTCAAACTCCGTTGTTCAGGGTCCGCAATAAGAAGGAAACTATATATTGTTATAATGAATCGGAACGCGACAAAGCAGCGAAGAAGACAGGAGCAGGAACAGAAATTACACGTTTTAAAGGTTTGGGAGAGATTTCGCCAGACGAGTTTCGTGGGTTTATCGGCGAGAACATTAAGTTAGAGAAGGTTAGAATGGGAGGTAGCGATTCGTTGCACGATATGCTGGAGTTTTACATGGGCAAGAACACTATGTACCGCCAAGATTTTATTGTTGACAACCTAAGAATAAGCGAATAATGAAAGAAGAAAATATAGAAGAAATGGACAACGATGTAGTTGTTGAAGAAGTTGATGTAGAGGAGATAGACGAAAACCAAACCGACTACCCTGACACAACTTCAAAAACTGGCTCTAAACTAGAACAGAAATATTCAAAACTATTGAGCGACGAGAGTGCATCAAAAACCAAAATTACAGGTATGTATCGTGATTGGTTTTTGGACTATGCCTCGTATGTGATACTCGAACGTGCTGTTCCCCACCTCGACGATGGACTAAAACCAGTGCAAAGGCGTATTCTCCACGCTCTCAAAAAAATGGACGATGGACGCTATAACAAAGTTGCCAACGTCATCGGTTATACAATGCAGTTTCACCCCCACGGTGACGCCTCGATTGGTGATGCACTAGTGGGACTTGGGCAAAAAGATCTGCTCATCGACTGTCAAGGTAACTGGGGTAACTACCTAACTGGCGACTCGGCGGCTGCTCCTCGTTACATTGAAGCTCGATTGTCGAAATTTGCTCTCGAAGTAGTCTTCAACCCAAAGACTACGGAGTGGATGCCAACTTATGATGGTCGTAACAACGAACCAATAACACACCCTGTTAAGTTCCCACTGCTACTAGCACAAGGGGTCGAAGGGATTGCGGTTGGTCTTGCATCGAAAATCCTGCCTCACAACTTCGGTGAACTTATCGAAGCCTCAATCGCTCATCTCAAAGGCGAAACATTCGAAATTTTTCCAGATTTTCCAACTGGAGGTCAAATTGACGTTAGTCGTTATAGTGATGGTATGCGTGGCGGCGCAGTGAAAGTGCGCGCAAAAATCACTAAAATAGATAGAAAAACATTAGTAATCAACGAAATACCATTTGGAAAAACAACCTCATCGCTTATCGATTCGATTATCAAAGCCAACGACAAAGGCAAAATCAAAATCAAAAAAGTTGATGATAATACGGCTGCCGAAGTAGAAATTGTGGTTCACCTATCTAACGATGTTTCGGCAGACAAAACTATTGACGCACTCTACGCCTTTACTGACTGCGAGGTGTCGATATCGCCAAACGCCTGTGTGATTTACGACGAACACCCTGTGTTTATGGGAGTTAGTGATATGCTTCGCCACTCGACTGAGAACACAAAAGAGTTATTGGGCAAAGAATTAGAGATAAGGCTTGCTGAGTTGGCTGACGATTGGCATATGTCGAGCCTCGAGAAAATCTTTATCGAAAACCGTATCTATCTCTCAATCGAACAGTGCGAAACGTGGGAAAGCGTCCTTCAAACTATTGATTCAGAGCTTAATCCATTCAAAAAGCTACTGCGCCGAGAAGTTACACGTGACGATATAATCAAACTGACAGAGATAAAAATCAAGCGTATATCGAAGTATGATGCATTCCGCTCAGACGAACACATCAAAGGTGTAGAGGCTGAAATGGAACAAGTTGAACGTGACTTGGCTTCACTTACAGCCTTTACGATTGCTTATTACAAAAACATACTCAAAAAGTATGGTGCAGGTCGTGAACGTAAGACAGAGATTAGAAGCTTTGATACGATTCAAGCTGCCAAGGTAGCTGTAGCTAATGCAAAACTATATGTCGATAAATCGGAAGGGTTCTTTGGTATTGGAACACAGATGAAAAATGCTGAATATGTATCGGAATGTTCTGATATTGACGATATTATTCTTTTTGACAAGACAGGAAAATACATCATTAAAAAAGTTTCGGACAAGGACTTCTTCGCAAAGGGAATTATACACTGCGCTGTCTTTAAACGTGGAGATGAACGTACGATTTACAACGTAATCTATCGCGACGGAGCTAATGGAGCGTTGATGGTTAAACGTTGCGCAATCAACGCAATTACTCGCGACAAGATTTACGACATAACCAAAGGGACGGCTAAAAGCGAGGTGTTATACCTTACCGCAAATCCAAATGGAGAGGCAGAGGTATTGAAAATCCACTTTAAACCCCGCCCTAGACTCAAAAAACAGATTGAAGAGTTCTCGTTTGGCAATTTAGCTATCAAAGGTAGAGCTTCGCAAGGAAACCTACTGACTCGCTACGCAATCCACAAAATTGTACTAAAAGAGCGTGGAGTTTCTACCCTTGCAGGTCAAAATATTTGGTGGGACGCTGATGTAGAAAGACTCAATGCTGACGGTAGAGGCGAACTGTTAGGCGAATTTAAAGGCGACGATAGAATCGTTATCTTTACGCGCGATAACTGTTACTACACCAGCAGTTTCGATATTCAACAACACTTTACAGGAGAGGTCGAACGTATTGAAAAGTGGGATAGCTCAAAGATATTTACAGTAGTATATTTCGACAAAGAGCAACAACTCCACTATATCAAACGATTTAATACCGAAGCTTCTGATAACAAACCTCAAAGTTACATAGAGAGCGAAACTCAAGAGTTTATTGCTCTTAGTACCGATAAATTCCCTAGTGTAGAACTGACATTTGGCGGCAAATATGCTCAAAAACCAGCCGAAATAGTCGATGCCGAAGAGTTTATTGGGGTTAAGAGTCACAGAGCAAAAGGTAAACGACTATCTAACCTAGAACTACTAAAAGTAGTTTTTGGAACTCCGCTCGAAAAAGAGGAGTCACAAATCGAAGAACCGCTAGATATTGACGAACAAATCGACGAGGCTCAAAACGACGATAACACCGAAGAGTCAACATCAGAAGAGAAGGTTGTTATGATTGACGATTTTGGCGATGATGTACCTGACATCTCGTCAAAGGTATCGCCATTAGACCCTAAATCGAAAATAACTCAAGGCGAACTCTTCTAGAGTTGATATTCAAAAAAAATTAAATCTAAACAAAACTATGCGGATCTTTTTGATAGGGATTATGGGGTCTGGCAAAACCACAATTGGGACAAAAGTAGATACAGAACATGGATACAATTTTCTAGAATTAGGTCTGTATATAGTTAAAAAAGAGAACAAAACAATTCCCGAAATTTTCTCATCGTGTGGAGAAAACACTTTTAGAGAGATGGAGAGAAGATACCTCAGAGAAATCTGCGAGTTGGGTGGAGATACAATAATATCGACTGGAGGAGGTACTCCCTGCACTGTCGACAATATGGACTTTATGAATAGTTGCGGAGTTACAATCTACCTAAAACACACTCCAGCACAACTTAGCGCAAGACTCGCTGTTTCAAAAAATCCTAGACCACTAATCGCAGGAATGAATCAAAAACAGATTGAGGAGTTTGCTCACAAAAAACTCGAAGAAAGAGAGCCTTTCTACAACCAAGCACAAATAATAGTTGATAGTCCATCGCGCGATGGACAAAAGCTGATTAACGCTATAAAGTATCATCCTAAATTTGCATAATGCCATTGAAATACAGATAATTTGTTTAAATTTACATAATAATAAAACAAAAATCCTAAAGGCTATGAAAATAACAAAAGGCTATCTAACACTAATATCAATTGTAACTTTATCTCTTATTGCCAACTCAACATCTGCACAAAAGACGCACGTAGTAAACAATAAGATTATTATTGAGGATAGATTTATTGAGTATGTAGCCGATGAAATCGACATTGCAATTAGTTTGCCCCAAATTCCTATTACGGACAACAACAATGAAACGTCGCTTAAACTAACACAAAAATTTAATACAGAGGCTTGTCGCTCGATAGCAAGTTCACTCCTTGATGATGACCAAACTATTGAAATGCTCGACGCCTATCCAATACCAATGTCGCCCGAGAAGTTAGAGATTTTAGCTCTCCAAAAAGCCAAAGAGATTAGCTTGTTGGGGGAGGAGAGTGACACTCCTGCAATTTTCAATCTCTATAGTGAGTGGTCAATCTACTCAAACACTCAAATTATCTCACTTATTCAAAAGAACTATACATTCACTGGAGGGGCTCACGGTAATACATTAATTAACATCAGCAACTATGTCATCTCAACTGGAGAGAAGCTTAATATTGACAAGGCTATAGTTGACACCACCTATTTTATGGACAAGGTAGTAAAATATATGTGCAGAGAGTATGGTTGGAGTAAAAACGCATTGAAAGAAGAGACCGGACTATTTGTTGAACTTGCAAATCTGCCTCTCCCTCAAGAGATTGGACTTACCGCAAAGGGAGTTCTTGTCGTATATCAAACTTATGACATTGCTCCATATTATTATGGTCCAATGATGATTACAATTCCATACAAAGAGCTACGTGATATCACAGACGGACTAACAAAAACTGGGAAATAAGTTAGCACCAGATTTATGATTTTTGTTAGATAATCCACTGTCATTCAGTATGAGAAGAATCAGTATATGACCAAAGATTGATGGAAGCATAAGCAATTTAGCAGAAAATACATCAAAATTGGCAAATAATGATATGCTTAATAAATCGTATTGCGCAATGCAGCCAGCTATCCAAATGGCGGATAGAATCTAATAACTATGAAGCTAATAGCTTTCCCGATAGAGGTGTGGGGCGATTGACATATGAACAAAGGGAGATTAAGGAGTTACGCATAGTTAAAAAAAGAGTTGAATCTGGAGATATTAAAAAGTTAATTGCAGCAAAAAGATGAGGTTTGAAGTCTTTGAATATATAGGGTGTTGGTATAACAAGAGAAGGAGGCATTCACATCAGGGCAATATGACTTTAGATGAGTTCTATTGCAAACTAATAATAAACAACCAAAGATTATTAATCGTTTCTTAACTTGTTTTCCAGTATATATCTGACACTCTTGTCCAAAGCTCAAGTCAGAAGTTGAAAATACAGAAGCGACCGAATTACTTCGGTCGCTTCTGTTGTATATGTTGGTTCTAAACTCCACGAATCAAATCTATTATATTCTATTTACTTGCTTCGATTTTGAAAAACACTAACTGATTATCCAAAAAATCAAAATCAAAATAAACACTCTTGACTTCGTACAACTTTTGATATGCGAATGAGATATACCAGAACAATGACAAGCTGTGCCAAAAAAGAGGAAATTTTCAACGATATACATTACAGATTTAGAAATGATATATATTACCAAAACTGGAATACCTGACAATAATCTTTTTCGTCTATTTTAAAAAACTATTACATAGGCATATAACGCTGACCAACCTCTAATCTATCGCCAGAGTAATCAACCTCGAAAAAACAAGGTATGCGAACAAAATTACCTTTATCGTTGCGATGGCTGTGAACCGACATCAAATCTCTACCCTCGAAAGTCTTGAACAACATACCGTGACCAAAGTTAGGTGGAGTAATAGGCTCCGCTTCGTGAATCCATTCACCACTAAGTGTGCCGTCTGTCGAATAGACAACACCCTGAGTGTAAATATCATAAATCCAACTAGTCCAGATCATACCCAATCGCCCACTCTCGGTCCTAAAGAGATAAGGGCCGTCAGTAACACGATTAAAACCAAGCTCCTCGTTTCGATACTTCTCCCTACTCCAAGGCGAGTCACTCGCTCTAAATAGCAGTCTAAAATCTCCTACCGAACCACTCAAGTCAGGCTTTAATTCGATAGACTCCATTGTACCATTTTGGTTTTGAAGCCACTCATAACAATATATCATATATGGTTTATTATCAGTGTCAACCCAAAAAGTACCATCAAGCGTCGGTTGGTTGGCAGGAAGATAGGTTGAATCAGCCATTGGACGATATGGTCCTTCTGCTTTATCGCTAACAAGTATGTGACTAGCACGTCTTTCAATAGGAATATTGTCAACGGTATCAATTATTACTTTTTTGTTGGTAAAAGTTGCGAAATAGTAGTACTTACCGTTATATTTATGGATTTCAGCTGCCCATATCTCAGGATCTGCCCCCATCCACGACGTAGTATCCACCTCAACAACATCAAATGGTTCACTCCACATTTTCAAATCCTTACTTTTCCAAACTTTACCTCGTGTACCGGTCATATAGTACATTTGCGTTGCAGAATCGGCTAGAATAAACGGGTCGCTAAGGTATATTGAGTCGATGGAAATTAGAAACTCGTCGATATTAGCATTTGGTGAACAACCAATATTGAAAACCGCAATAGTAACTGCAAATAAAGTAAAAATATTTTTCTTCATCATTCTATTTTATAACGTTATTTAGGATAATATATATTATTTTATAGTAACTTCAATACTAACCGCTTTGTACTTTGGGTCTAACTCCTGTTCAGGGGTCAGATATAGAATCGGCGTGCCATCAAAAGCGAAGTTTACGCCCTTGACAAATGCGTGACGACCTGCATCATAAAGTCCACCTCCTGTCGGGTCTTCGCTCGGATTACGTGCGTGGAAAATAATGATAGGATTACCATATTTGTCAACAGTAAATGAATTGTGCCCAGGTCCGTTCTGTTCAACTGGCAAATCCTCGGACGACAGAATAGGATAACGAACCTTTGTCCACGAATTAGGATCGAGTAAATCAGAGTCTTTATCGGCATAAAGCAGCCCAACACAGTAGGTATGATTGACCGAGGAGGCTGAAAACACAAGGTAAATCTTGTCGTTTTTGTGAATTACGGCAGCAGCCTCGTTTACCCACTCTTTGTCCCACTCCCAAGCATATTCAGGCTTGGTTAACAGTGTATATGGACTGGTAAGTTGCGATAAATCCATTGCATCAACAGAAGCTATTGCTAGACTTGACTGCCCCATAATTTGCGCCCAAACCACATAATGAACCCCATTGTTGACAAAATGCGTCATATCGAGCGAGAAGTTAGAAAACGAAGTATTATCGACAGAAACAGGTCTAATACGACTCGCTTCAACTTCCCAACATTCTGGGTTCATTGGGTTTTTATCGCCTCTGTTACACGTAATAATATGAGGACGAATGCCCCAAACATTACTCTTTTCGGCAGATGCAGTGAAGAAAATTACCCACTCACCATTTATATAGTGAATTTCTGGAGCCCATATCCAGCGAAAACTATTCTTTGTATTATCTTCGTCCCAAACAACAATCTCTTCTGCTGTTGCCAACCCTTCGACAGTGGTGGCACGGCGTAGAATTATTCGGTCGTGTCCGTGAGGATCGTCATAACTCTGCATTGGATAGGTGGCAGTAAAATAGTAGTAACTATCCTCACCTTTGAACACCCAAGGATCTGCACGTCCTCGAACCAGAGGCGACGCATATTGAGGTTGATCGATAGTACCGTGGATTGTATATGTGCCTTTTGTCGCTGTTTCTAAAGCCAGAACCTCATCTTCGTTCCAAACTACTGCCAACTCTTTGGTCGAACCATCGTTATAATTTGCAATAGCTCTTTGAGGAAGCTCCACCACTTCTCCAGACTGCACTACTAATGGAGCAAATGGTGCTACTCCAACGTTTTGGAGGGGTGTAAATTTGCGAGTTACTTTTTCGTATTCGCTACGTGAAAGAGCAATAATACTTTGTTGGGCTGAATTTTCAGGTGTTCTTTCAGCATCAATCTCTTTTCGAGTGAATTGGGTAGATGTAACTGCTTGCAACGATGTGCTAAAATCACTACTTATGGCTTCATAAAAATTATTATCTGACCCTCGCCAGCGTATATGATAACCACCAAGAGAGTTATCGTATTGGCACTCAAACTCTGTACGTCTTCAAGTTAAAGTTTACCGATGCTAATTTACGGTTTTATATTTTGATTAGCAAATTTTGGGA
>CAMTOL010000063.1 GCA_947074135.1 uncultured Rikenellaceae bacterium | reverse complement strand
ACTAAGCGCATCCAAAAGCTATAATACTTCTTTCATTATAGTTATATTTTAAAAATATTTGTCAAATATATAGTAAATATTCAAATATTGTACAATAACAACGAACAAAGAACGTTAATTATTTGTATAAAAACGAAAAAACGATTTTTGTTTATTTAGTTTTCCAACAGACGAACCGTACAAATATCACGTTTACCGTATTTTACAGTAATCGATATGATATTCATCGGGCTTAAACATTAAAAATAACAGAAAAATATGAAAACTATTTTTGTTTATTTAGTTTTTTAGGTTACCTTTGCCGAAAATTTTAAGATTTTTTACAAACTACTTTTAGAAAAAGTGTAAAAAAAATAAACAACAAATGGAAGAAGTTAAAGATAGAATTATACTAGGAACGCTTGACCTAATGGTAAATGATGGTGTCAAACAGACTAGAATGGATAGTGTTGATAACCACCTAGGTATTTCAAAAAGTACTATTTACGAAAACTTTGCAGACAAAAATTCATTGATTACAGCTTGTATTGAGAAGCTAATCGATATGCAAAATATTGAAACAGCCAAAGTTGTAGAAGGAACAACGGATGTAATTGAAGAGATATTTGCAGTACTATCGCTCCTTGACAAAAGATTTGAAACTTATGGTAGAATTTCGTGGGAAGTCAAAAGATTATATCCAGATCTATTTAAAACTAAATTTATTAGCCACTACAACAAATCATATACTAATATGGTTAACCTAATAGAAAGAGGCATAAAGCAAGGATATATTCTTAAAAACACAAACGTAAGATTTGCAGTATATGTCATAATGACCTCGATACACTCATTGATGATTAACCCTGAAAAACTATTTACGACAACAAACGTATCGCCAACAGAATCCTTTAAATATGTTCAGATTTATTTTTTTAGAGGTATCTCTACAACAAAAGGAATTGAAAAGATAGATAGATTTCTGAAAGAAAAGAAAATATACAGATAAGACTTAAAGAAAAAGAAACAAAAATATTTATGAAAACTAGAGTACTCACCCTACTGATTGCTGCCTTTACTCTGTCAGCAACAGCACAACAACAAAACTCTGCTCACAGAGCAGAACAGGCAGACTCATTGAACCTAACTATCAAGAGTGCCATTGAGATTGCAATTTCGGATAACCCGACTATTAAAATTGCAGGACAAGAGATTGAACGTCAAAAGTACGTTAAGAAAGAGACACAAGGCAACTTGATGCCAAACTTAACAGGTAGTGGATCATACGGTTACAACTTGATGAACCCTGTGATGTTTATGCCTGAAAATGTTTTTGGTCCGGGTACAGGAGGTGCAATGCGTATGGGATTCGCGAACTCATTTACGGGAGGTCTTTCGCTATCAATTCCACTCTTTGTACCAACAGTATATCAAGCTCTCAAACTAAACGACGAACAGATGCAACAAGCTGTTGAACAAGCTCGTTCGTCAAAAATAAACCTTGCTACATCTGTTAAAAAGAGCTATTATGGAGTTCTTCTAGCCAAAACTTCGATTGAACTTATTAGCGAAAATATTGCATTAGCAGAAGAGATTGTACGTACAAACCAAAACGCCTATAATCAGGGTGTGGTTTCGGAATACGACTTAATTGCATCGAAAGTACAATTGAGCAACCTCAATCCTACTCTGTACGAGGCTCAAAGCGCGCTCTACAACTCAAGACTTATGCTTAATATGCTTATCGGTCTGCCACTAAACACACCAATTAGACTCGAAGAGGATTTGACATCTTTTACAGATTATATAAACGATAATAATGATCACCAAATCGACCTTGAAAACAACTCAGACCTTAAACTTATTGAGATTCAACAAAGAATGCTTGAACTTCAGTTAAAGGCTCAAAAAGCAGGGAGAATACCTACTCTAGCTGCAGTTGGTCAATATCAGGTTCTAAGTCAAAATAACACACTAGATATTGGGAGTTACGATTGGCGAGGTACTGCATCGGTAGGTCTTCAACTCTCAATTCCAATTTTTGCAGGTTTAAAAAACATAAACAAAGAGCGTCAAATCAAGAACCAAAAATTCCAACTTGAACTTCAACGTGACTATCTAGAGCAGAGTCTAAGTGTAGAGGTTCAAAGTGCGATTAGTAATATTGAAAGTGCAAAAAAGCAGATGGATGCCAACCTCGAAGCTAAAGAACAGGCTAAGAAAGGATATAAAATTGCAAAAACACGATACGAAACCGGACTTGGAACTATTGTGGATTTAAATCAGGCTCAAGTACAACTTATGCAAGCAGATATGGGCTACTCTCAATCAATTTTCAACTATATGAGTGCTCAAGCCGACTACGACAAAGCGGTTGGAAATGATTTTTAGTGACTAATAAAACAGGAAATAAAGTAAAACAAGAAAATAAATAATATCTAATTAAATATGAAAAAGAGTATAATAGCAATTTCTGCTTTCGCACTAAGTAGCATACTTGTGGGATGCGGTTCTGGCAATCAAAACAATGTGCCAGTCGAGGTAAAACTACCTTTAGTAAAAACAACAACCGTTAATGCTGACGAAGTGGCACAACAAGCCGAATTTACAGGTTCTGTTGAACCATTCGTCCGCAACAATATATCTCCCTCAATGGGGTTACGTATTGACAAAATCCACGTTGAAGTAGGCGATAGAGTAAAAAAAGGTCAACTACTTGTCGAGATGGACAAACGTCAATATTTCCAATCTGCTGTACAACTAGCAAACCTTGAAGCAGATTATGTACGTATGGAAAAACTTTTCCAAGAGGGTGGCATTAGCAAACAACAGCTCGACCAACTCGAAACTCAGCTTAAAGTAAGTCGTCACGCAACTGAGAACCTTCGCGAAAATGCTGATCTGATTTCACCAATCAACGGTATCGTTACTGAGCGTATGTTTGACCCAGGTGATATGTACTCTATTGGAACTGGTCGAATCGTAACTGTAATGCAGATGGACAAACTAAAGGTAATGGCAAACATATCTGAGATGTATTTTCCACACGTAAAATTGGGTATGCCTGTCGACATAAAACTTGACATTTATCCTGGCGAAGATTTCGTTGGTAAAGTATCGTTGATTTACCCTGCCATAGATGCAACTACTCGTACATTCCAAGTAGAAATTACAATTGCAAATCCAGCTCTAAAATTGCGTCCGGGCATGATGTGTCGCACTACCCTAGCCTTTGGTAGCGAAAACCACGTACTTGTGCCTGATATTTCGGTACTTAAACAGACTGGTTCTTCGGAACGCTACCTATTTGTATTCAATCAAGCCGAGAACACAGTTGAACGTCGTTCTGTTGAGATTGGTCGTTTGATTGGTTCTAACTACGAGATTATAAGTGGTGTTAAAGATGGCGAACAAGTTGTTATTGCTGGTATGCAGAAACTTCTTGATGGCGACAAAGTACAAATTGTGAAATAACTATTGTTGGATTAACCTATATAGTCAATCGAACTAAAAAGGTCAAAAACTAACAAACCTAAAATAAAGATATGAAAATATACGAAACTTCCGTTCGAAAACCGATATCGACGATACTAATCTTCCTAGGTGTCATCGTGTTCGGTATATATTCGGTGCGTACTCTGTCTGTCGATATGTATCCAGAAATGGATATGCCCGCAATCACAGTACTCACAACCTACACTGGAGCAAATGCTGCCGATATTGAAACAAACATATCTCGCATACTCGAAGATAACCTAAACACTGTAGATAACCTCAAGAAAATTACATCAAAGTCATCGGACAACATCTCTGTTGTATCATTAGAGTTTGAGTGGGGAAGCGACCTTGATGCTGCCTCTAACGATATTCGAGATGTGATAGGCAGGGTTGAAACTCTTCTGCCTGATGATGCAGAGCGCCCTACAATCTTCAAATTCTCTTCATCAATGGTACCAGTTATGGTGTTGTATGCAACTGCAACTACATCATACGATGCACTGTACAAAATACTCGATGATCGTCTAGTAAATACACTTAACCGTGTTCCTGGTGTGGGTGCTGTGAGTATGATGGGTGCCAATGAGCGTGAGATTCAGGTAAACGTAGATCCTAAAATTATGGAGGGTTACAACCTGACTGTCGAGCAAATCGGACAAATCATATCGTCTGAAAACTTAGACCTACCTGGAGGTAACCTAGATATTGGAACGCAAACTCTTAACATCAGAGCAAAAGGTGAATTTGAGAGTGCTAATGATTTGCGTAATATTGTTGTTGCAAATCGCAATGGCAGTCAAATATACCTTCCTGAAGTTGCAGAGATTAAAGATACTCTAAAGAAAACAACTATCGATGAGCGTGTAAACAGCAAACTTGGGGTACGTATTATTGTACAAAAACAATCTGGAGCAAACTCTGTTAGTATTGCTAAGGATGTTGGAAAGATGCTACCTATAATCCAAAAGCAACTACCACCTGATATTGAAATTGGTACTATTGTTGACCTTTCGGAATCTATTCAAGACAGTATATCATCGCTTACAGAAACAATTATGTTTGCTTTCTTGTTCGTTGCCATTGTCGTTCTATTCTTCCTTGGTCGTTGGAGAGCAACGGTTATTATCGTCATCACCATTCCTGTATCATTGATTGTTTCGTTTATATACCTAAAAATTAGTGGTTCAACTCTTAACATCATCTCTCTTTCGTCACTATCTATTGCAATTGGTATGGTTGTAGACGATGCCATTGTAGTACTTGAGAATATCACTAAACACATTGAACGAGGTAGTTCTCCAAAAGAGGCTGCGATATATGCAACAAATGAGGTTTGGTTAGCTGTAATCGCCACAACTTTGGTTGTCATTGCGGTATTTATGCCACTAACTATGTTGACAGGTATGGCGGGTATTATGTTTAGAGAATTGGGTTGGATTATTAGTTTGGTAACCCTTGTTTCAACTATTGCCGCTATCACTCTAACACCAATGTTAAGTTCAATGATGCTTCGTTTCCAAAAAACAAAATCTTACAAAGGGCTAGGCATACTATTCCGCCCTATCGACAAGTTTTTGGACGCACTTGATAACGCATACGCAAACTCATTGAACTGGGTTATAAAACACCGTTCTTTAGTTATTATATTAGCTGTTGGTATATTCGCTGGAAGTATAGTTATATTTAAGCAAGTTCCTTCAGAGTTCTTTCCAAAAACAGATGATGGTAGAATAAATGCGGCGGTTAAGCTTGATTTGGGAGCAAGCGTTGATTATTCAATGAATACTGCACGACTAATCGACTCAATTATGCTGAATAAGTACCCTGAAATATCTGTTGTATCAACATCAACTGGGGCTGCAGATGGTTCTAACACCTTTGCTGCAATGCAGGGAAATACTGGTTCACACATAATAAACTACACACTACGTGTACCAACAAAACCAGCTCGTGACAGATCAATATTTGAGATAGGAGACTCTCTTCGTGCAGACTTCTCAAGAATACCAGAAGTCGTTGACTATACAGTAACCACTGGAGGTAGTGGTCCTGGGGGTACAGAAGCTGACATCGTTGTTAAAGTATTTGGTCAAGATATGATAGAGGCTGACCGTGTTGCTAACATTATTAAAGATGCAGTATCAACAATACCTGGTGCCGTTGACGTCAATCTATCTCGTGACGACCTACGTCGAGAATTCCGCATCAACTTTGATCGTAAAAAACTAGGATACCACGGTCTGACAACAGCACAAGTTGCAATGGCCGTACGTAACCGCATCAATGGTCTTACTGCCTCTAAATTTAGAGAAGATGGCGACGAGTACGACATTGTGGTAAGATATGCTGAACCTTTTAGAACTAGTGTTGAAGAGGTAGAAAACATTCTCATATACAACGCAATGGGACAACCTCTACGTGTTAAAGATGTTGCATCTATCAACGAAGAGTATGCTCCACCTACAATTGAGCGTGAAAACCGCGAACGTGTTGTTGGTGTCAATATAACACTATCTGGCGCTGCTCTAAGTACTGTGGTAGGAGAAATTAATGAAAAATTGGCTAATATTGATATTCCAGAAGGACTAAATGTAGTCATTGGGGGGTCTTATGAAGATCAACAAGAATCTTTCCAAGATATGATTACTCTACTAATCTTAATTATTATCTTGGTTTATATCGTAATGGCGACTCAGTTTGAAAGTTTTGCTATGCCATTTATCATTCTCTTCTCTCTTCCATTTGCATTTAGTGGAGTATTTATCGCGCTATGGTTAAGCAATACATCTTTGTCGATAATTGCATTAATTGGGGCCATTATGCTTGTTGGTATAGTTGTTAAGAATGGTATTGTAATGGTTGACTTTATTAACCTTCTGCGTGAAAGAGGATTAGGTCTGGGGCAGGCTGTTGTCAACGCAGGTCGTTCACGTCTTCGTCCTGTACTTATGACCACTATGACTACCATCTTGGGTATGGTACCAATGGCAATTGGATTTGGCGAAGGAGCTGAAATGTGGCAACCTATGGGTATCGCGGTTATTGGTGGTTTAGCATTCTCGTCTGTTCTTACGTTGTATGTTATACCTGTGGTTTACACGATATTTGGAACACGTTCATTGAAGAAAGTGCGTCGCAAAAACGAACGCAACTTCAGTTAATTCATAATTCATAATTCATAATTCATAATTCATAATTCATAATTCATAATTCATAATTATTATAATGAAAGCAGTATTAATAGTATATAATCAGGCTTTGACCGATGTAATGATGGACATTCTGGACAAACAATCACTTCGAGGATTCACTCAATGGGATATAACGAAAGGTCGTGGATCGGAAAACGGAGAGCCTCACTACGGCAACCACACTTGGCCATCGAAAAACATTGCAACACTTGTTATTACAGAAGAGAAACGAGTTGAGCCACTACTAACAAAGCTTCGTGAATTAAATTCGCAAACAGAAGAACAAGGCACACGAGCTTTTGTATGGAGCATTGAGGGCGGGATGTAGTAAAAATAGGCTGGGAGTTCCCAGCCTATTTTTACTATTGGCAATTCAGTAGAGCAAAACGAAATTCAAAATCCATAATTCAAAATAGTTGATATTACGGAAGTGAATTATGGAGGAAATTTAGAAAATGTTAGTTTGGATTTTTGAAAATCAAATTAATTTACTATTTTTGCACTCCGAATAGAGGATTTTTGGTTGAACTACAACATTTTTTGCATTGATAAGTTCAACATTCTTAATCCACAATTCGCCAAATAGTACGGTCGCATAGCTCAGCTGGATAGAGCAACAGATTTCTAATCTGTCGGTCTCAGGTTCGAATCCTGATGCGATCACAAACACAACGTATTGAATTTCAATGCGTTGTGTTTTTTTTATGGCATTCTTTGTAAGTTACTTTAAAAGTACATCTAACTCTTAGAAATTGTTAAAGCACATCTTTCTTTAAATTTTCGACGATATTATGGATATCAGTTACATAGAGATAACAATATACAAGAATAGGCTCACGAAAAATCATACCACGATACTCTACCGAAACATCAATATGGTTGAACATAATTTTGAGTTGCAATTGCATATCATCTATAGTTATGTTTTGATGCTCGCAGTCATCAGTCGCAACACTCACAACAACCGTTTATAGGCGATAATAAAGCAATAGAATTAGACATTCGAGTAAATAAATGCACTAAAACCCGATTTTGAATTTCAATTTAATATAACTATTTTTAAGGTTCAAAATTCAAGAAAAACAGCAAAATAATGGGAACAAAAAAGATACTAACGACACTCTGCTTTGCACTGCTCGCAAACTACTCCATTGCGCAACAATCCCAAATTGAAACCTGCATATTAAAAGCAGAGCAAAACTTAACAAACGATATACCTGCCGCAATTGAACACGCACAAGAAGCTTTAGAGCTTTCGCTTATCAATGGCGATTCGTTACTAATCACACGTAGTTATATGCTACTTGGTCGCGCCTACACAAACAAAGGCGCATTCGATTTAAGCTTTACAAACTATACAAATGCTCACAAATATTGTCCAGCAATGGCTTATCATCAAAAGACCAATATTAATATAAGAATTGCAAGAATATATCTATTAATCAAAGATTTTGATAGAGCCTTTCAATACATTGATGACGGTTTCAACATAGCAAATGCAAGAAACGACTCAACACTACTTGCTCGTTGCCACAATATGAGAGGTATGACCTATGTGAATATGGACGAGAATGAACTCGCAGAGAAAGAGTTTATGCGTGCACTAGAGATAAGTATATTAACTGGCGACGAAAATCTTAAATCATTAATCTACAACAACCTATCAATATACAAGAGCAATAACCCTAAATACAAAATAGAACTACTTAATCAGGCCATCGATTATAACCGTTCGATTAATAATGATTGGGGAGTGACAGAGAATCACAATAATTTAGGAGTGCAACAACTCTATAACAACGAACCTCGAAAAGCACTTGAAACACTATTAACCGCTTCAAGAATGGCTCACCAACTAGGTGCAAAAGAGCTAGTTACTGATAATCAAAGATATCTTTCATGGGTATATGAAGAGCTTAAAGAGTATGAAAAGGCGTATATCAATCTAAAAAATATGTATGAGAGCGAGCAGAAAATTGTAAATCAAAGAATATTGGTTGAAAACGAGATAATGCAATTATCGGCAAGACTTGAAAGCTCTGAGAAACAACGACAAGATGAAACTGAAATCAATAACTTAAAAATTGAAAGTCGTAACTCAACAATCATAATTATTATTCTTTTATCGACATTAGTCTTAATAATACTCCTTACAATTATAAGAAGGTGGAAAGCAAGAGTATTAAAACTTGACGAACAGATTATAGAGAGGCAACAAGAGAGAGATTTGGCTGAATTCGGACTTAAAAACAAGAAACAAGAGCTTGTTACACTCTCGTTTCATATTCGTGCTCGAATTAATATTGTGGGAAAGATAAAAAGTATGCTTAAAGATTCATTAAAACAAGACTCTCAAGATATTAAACAGGATTTAAGAAAGGTTATTGCCTTTATCAACGCTCAACAATCAAAAGATGAACAGATAGATATACTAACAGCCGAGATTGAGTCTATCAGCTCTGAATTTATTGATAAATTAAAAACTCAATATCCTGAGTTAACTAGAGGTGAACTACAATTAGCTGCTTTCTTAAGAATTGATATGAGCTCGAAAGAGATATCTCTTTTGACTGGAACATCTGAGAAAAGCATTAATATGTCGAGATACAGACTTCGAAAACACTTAGGATTATCTACAGATATAAATTTGCAAGAATTTTTAAAGAAAATCATATAATTGTAGATATGAGTAATGGAAATATATCACTGACTATAAGTTTGTTAAAAAAATTTAAGTAGGTATAAATTTAGCATTAGATAACAATTTGTAGATATAAAAAACAGGTCAGAATTTTGGTCTGTTTTTTTGTATTTATAGTTTTGGGTAAAGATTACAAAACTAATTCTTAAAATAAATTAACAATGAAACAAATCTACCTAAAAAGGTTTTTTGCTACATTAATAGCATTAATCTTAGCAATTACTTCCACTGAAGTACTTGCACAACAACAGACCATTAAAGGTCGAGTAACTGACCAAACTCAATTGCCTGTAGTTGGTGCGCTTGTTACTGTACAAAACACAAACAGAACAGCTATGAGCGACATTAATGGTGATTTTGAAATCGCTGCAGATAAGGGTCAAAAACTTGAAATCTCGTTTCTTGGGTATATACCTTATACACTGGAGGTAACAAACTCAGGTCCATACTCAATTGTACTTGAAGATGATGTACAAAGTATTGAAGAGGTAGTAGTTATCGGTTATGGAACACTCCGAAAAAGCGACCTAACTGGTGCGGTGGAGAGTGTTAAATCTGCTGACCTCGTAAAACGTGCAACAACTAATGCTGGAGAGGCTTTACAAGGTCGTGTGGCAGGTGTGAACGTTCAAAAGTATGGCGGCAAAGCTGGTGATGGCGTTTCTATTAAGATTCGTGGTGTTAACACTTTTGGAAGCAACGAACCATTATATATTATTGATGGTTTTCCTGGATCGCTTGAATCTGTTAACCCTTCGGATATCGAGAACATAGAGGTTCTAAAAGATGGTGCAGCATCAGCTATCTATGGTTCAGTCGCAGCTAATGGCGTTGTAATTGTAACAACTCGCAATGGTAAGGCTGGGAGAATCACGTTTGACATTAGTTCTCAAGCTGTTTTTACTCTTGCTTCTTTAACTACCATTGTGCGGCCGTGATATTCAGCGCCGTTAAGTTCA
>CAMTOL010000062.1 GCA_947074135.1 uncultured Rikenellaceae bacterium | reverse complement strand
ACTAAGGCTGATATGTTGGACGAGGAGCTAATGGAACAGATGAGTGAAGAGTTGACTAAAGGTATTAAAACGATTTTTATTAGTTAGGTAACTAGCTATAATATCGACAAACTAAAAGATATGCTATTTGCAATGATAAATTCTTAGTAATCGGTTGGTTAGTAAGAATTAATAGATATAAACAATAAACCGTAAACTGCGGGTCACTTGATCGCTTGTTCATTTGATCACCAAAAAGACAAAAAAGGTGAGTCTTTCAACTACCTCTATTAAACGACCCGTACTTGCTACGGTGCTAAACCTAATTATAATAATAATCGGTGCTATCGGTTTTACTTTCCTCGGTGTGCGTGACTATCCGAGTGTCGATAACCCTATTATAACGGTTTGGGGCTCTTTTCCAGGAGCTTCTGCCGATGTGATGGAGACTCAAGTGACCGAGCCACTTGAGGCTGCTGTCAACGGTATTCCAGGTATTCGTTCTATTTCGAGTACATCGCGCGACGGTAGCTCGTTTATCAGAGTTGAGTTCAATCTCGATGTTGACCTCGAAACAGCAGCTAACGACGTTCGTAACAAGGTTAGTGGTGCTCAGGGACGACTTCCTCGTGATATGGACCCGCCTGTGGTGCAGAAAGCCGATGCTGATGCTCAACCTATCTACTCGGTTACTCTTCGTTCAGACTCACTTTCTTTGATAGAACTTAGCCGTTATGCCGAGATTAATATTAAGGAGCGTTTACAAACAATCTCTGGTGTTTCACAGGTAGATACGTGGGGTCTGAAAAAGTACTCTGTCCGTTTGAAAATGGATCCTGACCTATTGGCTGCTTACTCAGTAACTCCAGTTGATGTGCGTACTGCTGTCAATAATGCAAATGTAGAGCTTCCGAGTGGACGTATCGAAGGTGAAAATGTGGAGTTGACTGTTCGTACAATGGGGCGTCTGATTAATATTGATGATTTTAATAATCTCATTATTAGACGTGAAGGAGAGCGTGTTGTAAGGTTTTCTGATATTGGCGAAGCGATAATTGAGGCCGAAGATGTGCGCTCGATATTGAAACAAAACGGACTGCCAATGGTTAGTTGTGTGCTTATACCTCAACCTGGTGCAAACTATATCGACATTGTGGATAGAGCTTACGAGGTGGTTGAGCAGCTCAAAAAAGAGCTCCCAAGTGGTATTATCGTGGGCGAATCGATGGACTCTACTATCTTTATTCGCCAGTCAATCAATGAGGTGAAGGATACAATTATCATCGCCTTTGCGCTTGTTGTGTTGATTATTTTTGTCTTTTTGCGAAACTGGCGAACTACGCTTATTCCAGTTCTTGCAATTCCAGTGTCGTTGGTTGGAGCCTTCTTTGTGATGTACCTTGCAGGGTTTACCATTAATATTTTGACTCTACTTGCAGTCGTGCTGGCTATTGGACTTGTGGTCGATGATGCGATTGTGGTAATGGAGAATATATATACCAAAATCGAGGGTGGTATGTCGCCTAAAGAGGCTGGTATAGCAGGTGCAAACGAGATATTCTTTGCCGTTATCGCAACTACTATCTCGCTCGTGGCTGTATTCTTTCCTATTGTATTTTTGCAGGGGATTACAGGTAAACTGTTTCGTGAGTTTGCAATAGTTATTGCAGGTGCGGTCTGTATCTCTAGCTTTGTCGCTCTGACCTTTACTCCAATGATTTCAACAAAGTTGCTCAATAAAAAAGCAACAGAAAATAGATTCTATAAGTGGAGCGAACCATTCTTTGAGTGGCTTATTAATTTATATAGAAGATCGCTTACAGCATTCCTGAAACGTAAGTGGATTGCAATTGTGATTATGGTAGTGGCTGTTGTTGCCGTTGTTGTAATAATGCCTCAGATTCCGTCCGAAATGGCTCCTATCGAAGACCGTTCAAGACTGCAAATTCGCTCAACAGCTCCCGAAGGTACTACGTTTGAGTTTATACACGACTACACCGATGAACTGGCTGCAAAAGTTTACGATATGGTGCCAGAACAGTACCAAACACTCGAACGTATTGGTGGTGGTAGTGTCAATAGCTCGAATCTTAATATTATGCTTGTCGATGCAGATGAGCGTGAACGTACTCAAGGCGAAATTGCGGACGCTATTGCTCCAATGGTGCGCTCAATGACTGGAGCTCGTTCCTATGTGACCCAGCAACAGACCTTTGGTGGTGGTCGAGGTGGACTCCCTGTTCAATATGTTATTCAAGCTCCAACACTCAACTATCTCAAAGAGGTATTGCCACAGTTTATGGATGCAGTTGCTGCTAGCGAAGTATTTTCGGCAAGTGATCTGAACCTTAAATTCACTAAACCCGAACTCGCACTGGAAATTGATAGAGATAAAGCTGCATTGTTGGGCGTGTCGATTCAAAATATTGCTCAAACACTGCAACTTACAATGGCCGAGCAGCGTATTGGTTACTTTATCCTGGAAGGCAAGCAGTATCAAATTATGAGTCAGTTTGACCGTTCAAGACGTAGTAAACCGAGCGATTTGGCTGGTATTTATGTTCGCAACGATAAAGGAGAGTTAATTCAGATTGACAACCTGGTCTATCTGACAGAAAGCTCAACCACACCCCAGCTATATCGTTATGATAGGTTTGTGGCGGCGACTGTTTCGGCAGGTCTTGCTTCGGGCTATACACTTGGACAGGGTATTGATGAGATGGATAGAATTAGAGATGAGATACTCGACAAGGAGCGATTCAAAACCACACTAACTGGTGCATCGAAAGATTTTGTAGAGAGTACTTCGTCGTTGATGTTTGCCTTTGTATTAGCTCTAGTGTTAATCTATTTGGTGCTTTCGGCGCAGTTCGAGAGTTTCCGTGACCCACTGATTATTATGCTTACAGTGCCTTTGGCTCTGGTTGGGTCGTTGCTCTCGCTATGGGCGTTCTCGCAGACAATGAATATATTCTCACAAATCGGTATCATTATGCTTATTGGTTTGGTTACAAAGAATGGCATATTGATTGTAGAGTTTGCATCGCAGCGTCGTCGAAATGGAGAGAAGATGCTTGAAGCAATTACCGAAGCATCGGTTTCGCGCTTCCGCCCAATCCTTATGACATCGCTCTCTACAATTCTTGGTATCTTGCCAATGGCAATAGCTACTGGAGCAGGTGCAGAGAGTCGTATAGCTATGGGTATAGCAGTTGTTGGAGGATTAATTTGTTCAACACTGTTAACTTTATATGTAATTCCCGCAATTTATATGTATATTAGTCGCCGTAAAGATTATGAAATTGTATCTAAATAATTGATTTTTTGATGTTTGTGTAAAAATTGGTTATTAAAATCTTTTTCTAATCTTTCGATTTACTTAAATTATTTACTTTTTATGCCTTGTGGAACAATTTTTTTACTGCTGAGATAGCACTAAAAAAGTTTCGCAGGATTTTTTAGAAAAAAATGACAATTAAAGATTTTAATGTTGAAGTTGCAGGCGAAGAACATCTTAGTTTTGCTGAGGAGATTTGCAACGAAATGGCTGAAAGCGCCAAAGCCCGTGGAACGGGTATCGCTAAACGTACACCTGAGTACGTTCAAACAAAAATTAAAGAAGGAAAGGCTGTTGTGGCATTTCACAAAGATGGTCGCTGGGCTGGATTTAGTTACATCGAAAGTTGGGGTCACGACTACTATGTGGCAAACTCAGGGCTGATTATTTCGCCTAAATTTCGGGGGTTGGGACTAGCTAAGGCTATCAAAGAGTCAACTTTTAATCTATCGCTTAAGAAATTTCCCGGTGCAAAGCTGTTTGGTCTAACTACTGGTCTGGCAGTGATGAAAATCAACTCTGGTCTTGGTTATCGTCCTGTTACCTACTCTGAATTGACCGATGATGATGCTTTTTGGAAGGGTTGCGAGAGTTGTGTGAACTTCAATATCTTGACAGTTAAAGAGCGGAAGAATTGTTTGTGTACGGCTATGATTTTTGATCCAAATGTAGATTTGCCGAAGAAAAAAAGCAGTAAATGGGGCTCAATTCTTAATGCCTTTGCACTCAAAAAGTATAATAAATAATGTTTAGTAACTAGTAACTAGTAACTAGTAGCTTTAACTACTAGTCACCAGTCACAAAAAAATATAATAATGAAAAAAGTAGTTTTAGCATTTTCGGGAGGTTTAGATACTTCTTATTGTGCGATTTACCTATCGCGCGAGATGGGTTTGGAGGTTCACGCAGTGTTGGCAGATACTGGTGGTTTCTCGGAAGAGGAGTTGGCGAAAATCGAGAGTCGTGCTTTGGCTCTTGGAGTTAAAAGCTATAAACGATTAGATGTTAGTGAACAGTACTACAACGATACTATTCGTTATATGATTTATGGTAACGTGCTTAAAAATGCTACCTATCCAATTTCGGTAAGTTCAGAGCGCATTTGTCAAGCATCGGCGGTTGCAAACTATGCAGCCCAAATGGGTGCAGACTACTTGTGTCACGGTTCGACAGGAGCTGGTAACGACCAAGTGCGTTTCGATATGATTTTTGGTATCTTAGCACCTGAAATTGAAGTTATTGCGTTGATTCGTGAAAAACGTCTTTCACGTCAAGAGGAGATTGATTATTTGCGTTCGCACGGTGTTGATTTTGACTTCAAAAAGGCTGAATACTCGATTAATCAAGGTGTTTGGGGTACTTCGGTTGGAGGTAAGGAAACGTTGGAATCTCGTCATACATTGCCCGAAGAGGCTTATACGCTGCATTTGACAGCGACAGAGCCTCAAGAGGTTTGTTTGAGTTTTGAGAAGGGTGAGTTGAAGGCTATTGATGGAGTGAAATTTGAGAGTGGTATAGCGGCTATTCAGGCTCTACAATCAATTGCAGCTCCTTATGCTATTGGACGTGATATGCACGTTGGTGATACAATTATTGGTATTAAGGGTAGAGTAGGGTTCGAAGCTGCAGCTCCGATGATTATAATTAAAGCGCACCATACGCTTGAAAAACATACGCTTACTAAATGGCAACTATTCTGGAAGGACCAAATTTCTGCATTCTATGGTAACCATCTGCACGAGGGACAATATTATGACCCAGTGATGAGGGATATGGAGGCGATGTTAGAGAAATCGCAACGTAATGTTACTGGCGAGGTGTTTGTTCAGTTGCTGCCTTATCGTTTTGTGGTTGTGGGTATTGAGAGTGAGCACGATTTGATGAGCAGTAAGTTTGGAGGTTATGGCGAAACTATGGCTGATTGGTCGAGCGACGATGTTAAGGGTTTTGGTAAGATTTTTGGCAACCAAACCTCGATTTATCGCAAAATTAATGGCAACGACTAAGATGATTAGAGTAGGAATTATTGGTGCGGCAGGATATACTGGTGGCGAGGCTATTAGGCTGTTAATAAATCACTCTGAAGCTGAATTAGTGTGGGCTGTTAGCTCGTCGAGCGCAGGTAAACCGCTAAGTTCTGTTCATACTGATTTAGAGGGACAATGTTCAATGGCGTTTGCAGCAGAACCAAATTGGGAGGTTATTGATGTTCTCTTTTTGTGTGTTGGACACGGTGATGCTCGTAAATATTTGGAGGCTACCTCACTGCCTGAACGAGTGAAAATTATTGACCTTAGTCAAGATTATAGAATTGAACCAAATACCGAAGATTTTGTTTATGGGTTGACCGAACAGAATCGTGAGGCTATCAGAGGAGCGCAAAAGATTGCCAATCCGGGTTGCTTTGCGACAGCTATGCAGTTGGCGTTGTTGCCACTTGCGAGTGCAGGGTTGATTCATTCGGACGTTAATATTTCGGCTATTACTGGCTCAACTGGAGCTGGTCAATCGTTGTCACAGACGTCGCATTTTTCGTGGCGAGAGAATAATATTTCGGTGTATAAGGCGTTTACGCATCAACACCTTAGAGAAGTGAAGCAGATGATTGCTCGAAGTGGAGCGAATGGGGAGGTTGATATCAATTTTGTGCCTTATCGTGGCGATTTCACTCGTGGTATTTTGGCGTCGGTTTACACTAAATTCGATGGAACGATTGACGATGCTCGTGCATTGTATGAGCGTTATTATGAGGGTCATCCGTTTACATCGGTAGCGGCATCGAATGTTGCTTTGAAGCAGGTGGTCAATACAAATAAGTGTCTGTTACATTTGGAGGTGCACGAGGGTAAGTTGCTGATTGTTTCGGCTATTGACAATTTATTGAAGGGTGCTAGTGGTCAAGCTGTTGAGAATATGAATTTGATGTTTGGCTTGGAGCAGACCGCAGGGTTGAAACTTAAACCACAAGCATTTTAGAGCGGTTTATTAGAGCGGTTAAACATTAAAAGTTTTTGATACAGCTTTTTTCAAAAAGCTGCGATGAGAAGCTGTTTAGAGTAATGATACAAAGTTAGGTGGTGGGGAGATTCCTTACGGAACTTCTTTTGGTGGGATTCTCCCACCACCCCAGTTTTCATTAGTTTTGACTTTTCTCTACTTTCCCTTTTTGAAAAAAGGGAAAACCAAAAACTTTTGCCGAAAACTTCGTTTTCGATGATTGTTTTTCTTTCTTATTTTCTTTGTTTTTCAATGGATAGAATAGCCAAAATAGATGAGTTTTTGAGTGGAAGGTACGATGTGTCGGACTACCCAACACTCCAATACCAGTTCGAAGAGTGGAGTAGTACTAAACCACTCGCTGGACTTCGTGTCGTTGACGTTACACCCCTGTTTAAAAATACACTGCTCAAATATCGTGCACTGCTCGCTTCTGGTGCTGAACTACTAATCGGCGAATGCTCATTTATCTCTGCTGACCCACAAGTACTAAACTTCTGTAAAAACGAACTCAAACTAGAGGTCGTGACAGTGAATAATCTTGCCAATGTCGATATAATTCTCGACTGTGCAGCCTCGTACTTAAACGTTAGTGCGGCAGTTGGCTATGTCGAATTGACTGGGTCTGGTGTTGCAAAATATAGAGATGCCGCAGTGCGCTGTTATGTTGCCGATAGTTCTCGTATCAAATTGCTAGAAACCGAACTAGGTACAGGCGAAAGCTTCTTTAGAGCAATGAACCATTTGGGATATGGCTACCAGAGTTGGAAAGGTAAACGCTTAGTAGTGTTTGGTAGCGGAAAGGTAGGGCGTGGAATTGTGAGTTATGCTAAAAGTTATGGAGCTGATGTGGTGGTGGTTAGTAATCCGCAAATGCCAATCGCTGGAGTGACGTTGGTAGATTTTCGTGATCCAGAAGCAGTTGATAAGGTGGTTTGCGATGCCTATTGCGTGGTTATGGCGACTGGAGTAGAGCGTGCTTTTGAACGTACGGTGACCGTTGAAAAGGCGATTAGTAGTGGTGTTTTGTTGGCTAATATGGGTGCTGAAGATGAGTTTGGCGATAGTGTGCCAAACGATAGAGTAATTGAGGGAAAGAGAACGATTAATTTTATACTTGATGAACCTACACACTTGAGATTTATTGATGCAACAATGGCTTTACATAACTTTGGAGCAGAGTGGTTGGTTTTTAATCCGACGGCGAAGGGTGTTGTGATGCCTGACGAAGCTACTGAGGAGAGATTCCTGGAGATTACTAGGAGGAACGGCAAAATCGGTGGTTTGGTTGAGAAGTTCTGAGTGTGACCGATTGAGAGAGGTTGAACGTTAGAATACCAATAATTTAGGGTTGGTGGCGGAAATCCTTAGGATTTCCTTTTGGTGGATTCTCCACCAACCTCCAATTTCAATAGTTCAATTCTGCAGACCGCTTCCCATCGTTCTTTTATGAACAAAAGAACCAAAAAACTTTACGGAAACTCCGTTTCAGATGGCTGGTTAGAGCAAGCAAAAGCAATAGATGCTCTGCGTCCTTTTCCGATGATGTATGAGATTTATTTGCGAGATTTTTATTGATAATTTTATAATAAGATACTTAGATGAAACTTTTTGATGTATATCCACTACTTGATGTGGAAATAGTGAAAGCTAAAGACTCAACTCTTTGGGACTCAGAGGGTAATGAGTATTTGGATTTCTATGGTGGTCACGCCGTAATCTCGATAGGACATACTAACGATAGATATGTTAAAACAATTACCGAGCAGTTGTCAAATATTGGCTTCTACTCAAACTCTGTTAAAATTGGTGCGCAACAACGACTCGTGGCGGCTCTTGCAGAGTTGATGGACTCTCGTAAAAAAGAGTATCAACTATTCTTGTGTAACAGCGGTGCAGAGGCAAACGAAAATGCTATGAAATTGGCCTCGTTCCACACTGGTCGAAAGGTTGTTATTGCTTTCAAAGGCTCGTTCCACGGACGTACATCGTTGGCGGTAGCTGCTACCGATAACCCAAAAATTGTAGCTCCAATTAACGAAACGCCAAACATCGTTTTTATGCCATTCAATGACATAGAGGCGTTGAGAGAGTATTTCGCTAGTAATGGCGATAAAGTGGCTGCTGTTATTACAGAGGGTATTCAAGGAGTTGGCGGTGTGCAGGTTGCAAGTGTCGAATTTTTACGCACAATTCGTGAACTTACTTCACAATACGGTGCGCTCTATATTGCTGATGCTGTACAGTGTGGTACTGGTCGCAGTGGTAGCTACTTCTCGCACGATTATGCAGGTGTGGATGCCGATATATATTCGATGGCTAAGGGAATTGGCAACGGTTTTCCTATGGCAGCAGTGCTAATTGCTCCGTTCCTTGAACCTAAATATGGAATGCTGGGAACTACATTCGGCGGCGCTTACTTAGCTTGTGCTGCTGCAACAGCGGTTGCCGAGGAGATGAAAGAGCGTAACCTAATTGATAATGCGGCAAAGATGGGTGAGTATCTCTTAACTGAATTAAATCGAATTAAGGTTAGATATCCCGATAAAGTGAAAGATGTCAGAGGGCGTGGACTTATGATTGGTTTCGAACTATTCGAGTCGGCTGCTCCACTACGTGCTGCTCTACTCAAAAACTACTCTATATTTGTTGGCTCAGCCTCAGGTGCAGGTGTTGTTCGACTACTGCCCTCACTTACAATCTCGAAAGCGGAATGCGAACGTGTAATTCGTGCTATCGAGGAGTTGATTGCGGAGTAGTTACTAGTCACATATAACTGTTTAAAATTAAATGGCATCATTACTCTGTGAGTTTGCAGTGTAATGATGCCATTGTTTTGTAGTATTGTCAAGTCAACTATCTATTAACCGCCAACCTTCTTCTCAAAGGTTTTGAAGCCATCACCAAGCGTTTCGTGAGCATTAACAACCACCATAAATGCCTTGTCGTCAACCGAACGAACGTAATCCTGAATGAGCGATAACTCTCGTCGAGAAATAACCACAAATACCATCTCTTTATCAGCGTTTGTGTACATTCCCGAAGCCTTAATGTAGGTGCCGCCACGCTCAAGATCAACTAAAATGTAATCCTTTATCTTCTGATGATGTTCCGAAAGTATAAATACCAACTTGTCGGTAGAACCACCCTCCAAAATCAAATCTATTACTTTAGTGCAGACAAATATAGTGACAAGTGAATACAAAGGTACTTTCCAGTCGCCTAAAACAATAAGACCGAAAACCACAACAAACGAATCAACTATGAGTAGTGCCCGAGCAATAGGAATGTGAACAAACTTAGATATAAGCATTGCAATAATGTCTGTACCACCGCTGGTGGCGTGGGATTTAAGAATAAAACTTACCCCAACACCCATTATCACTCCACCAAACATACAAGCAAGTAGTACGTCGTCTGTTAGATTTATCGACCCTCCAAGCATTGTCAGTGGATCAGTTCCTATCAAATCCTCCAAAAGGTTCATCGTTACTGGAAGTGTGAGTGCTGCAAATACAGTCTTCGCTCCTAAATGACCCCCTAGAAAAATAAAGGCTATAATCATCAATGGAATATCGAGAAACAAACCCCAAGTTCCAACCTGAATCGAAGGAAATAGATAATTCAATGCTACACCAGCACCATAAACCCCTCCAGGTACTATCTTGTAGGGTGTTACAAAAAGCACATAGGCAGCCGAAATTAAAAAACCGCCGAGCAAAATAAATAAATATTGCTTAATGTCCTGCTTTGTTACCTTGATGTTTTTAATATTGTCGATTACTTTAGCCATATCTTTACTTTATTATTAAAATTTTGCGTTTTATTTTTTTCCTTTTCTACTGGCATAAAATCTGATGAATTCAAGTCAATTACCTTAATTGTTTAACTAGTAAGAAAATTAGATGTTTCTAAACTCATAAATTTTATATTCGTTGTTTTCAGATTGAGCTCATCACTCTTTTGTAAGTTGCGAATTTCTACCTTAGGTAAAGTTTCTGTTACATTTTCCATTCTATTTTCGATCTGATAAATTATATTTATAATATGGGAAAACTCATTTATGGAACTAAAGGGGTTTTGGGGTTTTGGGGTTTTGGGGTTTTGGGG
>CAMTOL010000061.1 GCA_947074135.1 uncultured Rikenellaceae bacterium | reverse complement strand
ATTATCCACAACTTATTTAGGATTAAAACTCCGAAATCCATTTATTGTTAGTTCTTCAGGGCTTACTTCAACATTTGATAGCGTAAAAAAGTGCGAGGCGGCAGGAGCTGGGGCGGTCGTCCTCAAATCAATCTTCGAGGAGCAGCTTAGCAATGAGGCTGCAACAAGGGAGCAATACAATGACTATCCAAAACCGGCCGCATATTTTTCAGGCTATGTTGTACAGAATGCCATTAGAGAATACTTGGAGTTAATCGAGAAATGTTCTAAAGAGTGTCAAATTCCGGTTATTGCTTCAATTAACTGCTATTCAAATGGCAACTGGGTTGACTATGCTCTTCAGATTGAGAAAGCAGGTGCAGCAGCATTGGAGCTTAATATATTCTCGATGCCATCTTCTGCTACCACTAGTGCAGCAGAGATTGAGGCACACTACCTCTATATAGTAGAGAGTGTGAAAAAGGTCGTTTCAATTCCTATTTCGGTCAAGCTACCTAAGCTCTTTACGGCACCACTGCATATTATCCAACAGCTTTATTTCAGAGGAGTAAAAGGGGTTACGCTGTTTAATCGTTTTTATTCGCCCAACATCGATTTGCAACGATTAACAATGATTTCTAATGGGGTTTTGAGCAGTTCTGATGAGCTACCAGATACACTTCGTTGGGTTGGTCTTACTTCAGCCGAAGTTCCATTAATCGACATTGCTGCTTCGACAGGTATCCACACCTCTGAAGGCGCAATAAAGGCGATTTTATGTGGAGCCACAGTAGTTGAACTCTGCTCTGTACTCTACGACAAAGGGATTGATTACTTGACAGCTATTATCGACCAGACTCAAAAATGGTCTGAGGATAATAAGTATTGTAAGTTATCGGATTTCAGAGGCAAATTGAACGCTAAATCACATAAAAACAATGAGATATACGAGCGCGCTCAATTTATGCGTTACTTTTCCAAATACAATTCATAATGCACTATGAATTAACGAAAGTAAGCGTTGCCCAACTATCTTTTAGTGTCGAATATTTTAGCTCGAAACCGTTTTTGGCTGCACAATCAGCAATAGCTTCGATATCAGCCTCATAAAATCCGCTACAATAGAGCAGCCCCTTCGCTCGGAGAACTTTGCCATAGTAAGGCATATTTTCGCAGAGAATATTGCGATTTATATTTGCAAGTACAATATCGAACTTCTGACCCTCGACCACACTAACGTCGCCGGTCAGGAGTTCGATTTTTTGGTTAATACCATTCTGTTCAACATTTTGCGCAGCACTTTGAACAGCCCAGCTATCGATATCGACCCCAACTACCCGACTCGCACCTCTTTGCGCTGCAACAATCGAGAGAATAGCCGAACCACAGCCGACATCCAGCACGTTCTTGCGCTCAAAATCCCCCTCTAAAATAGCCTCAATCATCTGGTAAGTTGTGGCATGATGCCCCGTTCCAAACGACATATTAGGAGTAATAATCACCTCGTTTTGGCAGTTAGATTTCGGGTGGTGCAATGCTCGCACACAAAGTCTATCGTCCACAACTATTGGTTCGAAGTCGCTCTCCCACTCGGCGTTCCAGTTTTGAGTCACTATCTGTTTAGAGCTATAACAGTAACCCGTATCATCTAAATAACTCTCGATTTGATCTTTAAACTTCGCCAATTCGCCCTCCTCAATATAGCACAACTGCGCTCCATCGTCATAGACAAAGCTATCAAATCCCATATCAGATAGCAGGGCGAGGATTATCTCGCCCTGCTCTTCATTGACTTCTACTCTATATTCAGTATAATTCATCTTAGTCCCTCGAAAGCCATTTTCTAAGTAAATCCCACGCTTTATGTCGTTGACTCATCGAAAGAGTCGAGATTCTAGCCTTGTGACTACCCTCTGCCTCAACCAACAAAACCATATTTTGTTTACCTTTAAAATAACTAGGTTTAGCCATAGCAGCACTCCAAGGGTCATATTCTCCATAAATATAGATCATCTTATGGTCATTATTTATCATCTCTCTATCAATATCTTTTGCCAATGTTTGGTCAAACTTAATACCTCGAAGTGAATCGGCAAAGAACAGTTTATCGAGATAGCCTTTAGAACTCTTAATCGAGAGCAAGCCTTTAAATGGTTTTACGTCATAACCATAATAGCCCAACTCTTTAGCTGCTTGAACAAAGAATGGAGTGGTTGAGGTTTCGGTAAAGTAATCTGGACCTACCATTTTAACTAGATAATCAAACAAAACCTTATTGTTGGCGTTTGGGGCAGGTATTTCGTCGGCAGGACTACCCCATTGCCAGAACGAGAACGGATACTCCAAAACACAATAGTCCAATATCTCGCTAATTGGAACAAAATACTTCAACTTTTTCTCATCAGAGTATGCCTGAAGCATTGGCTCAATTGCTGCTCTATTTTTTAGAACCGCTATTTGAAACTCTTCGATTCTATCTCGCACAGCTTTATCGCCAACTTGACGCAAGAATGGTTCGTGGCGACCATCTTCAGCACCAAAACAGATAGGAGCTACGTAAGGCACTGTCACTTGAACATCATTTGGAAAGTAGGTACGATAAATAATCGAGTTTTGACCGCCTTTGCTAATACCCGTTGCCACCCAGCGTTTGTCGCCATAAAACTGCTTCATCAGTTGGTTGATTCTGTGTAGGTCGTTAGCAGCATTGTAACCATTGAAGTATTCCCACTCAACCGGCTCAGGTGTTGAGCCTGAGAAGTAGCGATGTTCGACAAAAATCATATTGCCGTTCAAATGTTTTGAAATCTCTTCACGATAACGAGGGTTGAGCGAATAATCCCCAACATAACCTTCAGTTACAATCACATTTACAGAATCTTTGTCAATGTGAGCTACAACAAATCGTTGAGTAAAGCTACCTTTATCGGTTTTATAATCGAGAGGTTGAGCAATTTCTACCACATATTTTTCGGCAAACTCGCCGCGTTTGATTGGCGTTACCTTTTTGATATCCTTGCTTGATTTTAGAAACTTATAAAGTTCTGTTTCAACGCTCATTACACTATCAGCAGCGTTCAAAGCAAACGCACCGCCAACTGCCCATAGAGCTACAATTAAAGCACTAATTATTTTTTTCATATATTGTTAGGTTGTATAAAATTACTATAAATTAAGGTTCATATCTTTTGGATACTTCACACTGTAATTAACTGTATAAATCTTAGTTTGACCAGCTTTGAAGGTATCCTCCCAGGTCAGAACTCCCGTTTCTGAATTGTCCGACGTTGGTTTAGTTGTAGTTTTGAGCAGTTCGACAGTCACATTACTAAGAGTTGAGGTAGGATATTGGTCTTTAAGCACGAGTTTAATCTCTTTGGACTGATTATTTTTAACCGTAATCTTATACACAAAATTCTGCGTAATGTAGCTTCCCAGAATATTTTTAGAGCTAACATCATTCACCTTTTCACGTTTAACCGACACACGTTTGTCAGTACCAAGCGTAAGTGTCAGATTATTGAGCGTAGAGTTACCATCGATAAACGTTTCGCCAAGGTACATACCGTCATACGATATTTGTGCCGCTCCTTGAGGCAAGTCGAGATTTTGGTTATCCGACAGCTCTGCAAGAAGATAGGTTTGAGTATCTAACTTTGGAGCGCAGTAGTAGTTATACTTTGCATCGGCATATTGGGTACGCAGGTCGATATTCTGCACCACGCCATTACCAGGTATGTTGTATGGCAAATCAATTGTATAGTTAACCACCAAAGCATTGTCTGCCACTATCAAATAGTCGTCCATTTTCAAAGCAACATCATTATCTATCGACTCCTCCATAAACATAACTTCAGGTCGCGCTGCATCGTAAGAGTTCATCACTGCTTTACTCTGATAAGCTCTAGGGGTAGGTCTAAACTCTTGCAAAAACCAAGTATTAAATACAGGTGCAACCTTGCCATTATTAGGCACTCCCGTAGATAGCGTCAACTTAACCTGTTTCCAGTCAAAGCCGGTATTTTGGGTTACTTTAGCCTTAGATATGATTTGTATAGGTTTATCGGTTGACTCAACGTTGATATTATAGTAAGGTGTCCAACCTGCAGCATAAGTGCAGTAGCTAACCGCTAATTTACACTCCATACTCTTAGGTGATGTTATTTTAACCTTTAACACACCTATGTATTGTCCCTGCTTTCTCAACTCACCGTTTAATTTTGTAATCTCATTATTGATTTTCGTTTTCTCTTCTCCATTTGCAACAATGGTATGCTCTATCTCATTATTTTTCTCACGAAAATAGTCCATCAACTTCATCAATTCATCAAGCGAAAGACCTTTGTCCGAAGCTTTTAGTTTTTGAGAGAATCCTGCTTCCAACAAAGTTTGGCTTTGTTTGAGTACCTTAGTATCGATATCTATTTTCTGTATCTTCTTCATACACTCTTCAATCTGCTTCCTTAGCTTCTCGTTTTCGGGACTTTCATTCTCATTTTTGACGAATGAATGTTCATACGAAGATATCATCGCACCACCATCAACACCTACATTTATGCTATTTGGATCAACGTTTGTGCTGATATTTGTTATCAATATCTCATTCTCTCCTGTTGTAAGAGTTGTCCTAGACGAGTGTTTCAATTCGGCACCATTAAAGAACAATGTCACTTCGTCTAATTTTGAAGTTACTCTTTTTTCATCTGCTTGTGCGTCCATAATAATAGATGTTAAGGTGATGCAAATAAGAAACAATATTCTCCTTCTCATATTCAATAAGTTTTAGGTTTAATATCAATAATCAAGGCTATCTATCTGATGACCATTTCGTCAATCAAGTGTTGCGCACCACCATACTGTCCCACAATAAAGAGGATATAACGAACATCCATCGAAATATTGCGACAAACCGATGGGTCGAACTCCACATCACTCATCGTACCTTGCCATACTCTATCGAAATTTAAACCAATCAACCTACCATTAGCGTCCAACACTGGCGAACCACTATTTCCACCGCTAGTATGATTGGTTGCAATAAACGCCACCGGCACGTCCATATTTGCAGGAGCTAGGTCACGAAGTTTTTGAGGAACGTCGTAGTCATAGATTTCAGGATTATCCTTTTCGATTATACCACGAATAGTAGTTTGAGGTACGAAATAGACCCCATCATTTGGAGTATAACCAGCAACCTTTCCAAATGCTACACGAAGCGTAGAGTTTGCATCAGGATAGAACTCTTTTGTAGGCTTAAATTTACGAAGTCCACGCACATATATTTTATAGAGGCTATCCAGCTCTTTATTGAGTGCCAAAAGTTTATCATTTGTCATTAGTTTTGCAAACTCTGTCGCCAACTCTTCAGTTGGTTTCGATTGAGCACTAAAACCTTTAGGCAATTTACTAGCAGGTAGCACCTTAACGAGGTAAGCGAACAAATCTTTTGTAATTTGCTCATCTAGTTTAGCATCGTAATCTTTGTAGAAACGAGCGCTATCACGGCGTGCAGCTGGGGTTGATAGATAGCGAAGCATTTCAGAACCCAAAGCAGCCTCACTGTACATATCACGTTCGAACTGCAACTCGTTCAACTCTTTGTAAACATCTCCCAATTTGGTAGTAACACCAGCAAACTCGCTGCCAACTGCCCACTTTTCGAAAGCAGCCTCTTCACGCTCTTTACGCTCAACAGTTCCGAGTCTTTGAAGACCAAGCATTTCGCCTTGCCACTTTTTCCAAGCGTTAGCCACGCTAGCATTTTTAGCAGCATATTTAATACGAACCTCTGGGCTTTCAGCAGCCGCTTTATTCATATAGTCTAGTCTTATATCACGAATAGCAATTTTATTAGGATTTCCTCTCTCAACCAGATATCTTACCGCCTCACTATGCAAAAACTGCTGTGTGCGCCCAGGAAAACCATACACAAATGTAAAATCGCCCTCTTTCACACCTTTACCTGCAATTTCCAAGAATCGTTTAGGTTTGTAAGGCACGTTATCTTTAGAGTATTTTGCTGGTTTGCCATCTTTGTCGGCATAGACACGGAACATAGAGAAGTCGCCTGTGTGACGAGGCCACATCCAGTTGTCGGTATCGCCACCAAACTTTCCAATTGCCGAAGGTGGAGCAAAAACCAAGCGCACATCTTCGAAAATCTCATATATGTACATATAGTGTTCGTTGCCGTAGTATAACGGTTGGATAGATGCTTTATAGTGAGTTCCAGCCGTAGCACGAGCAATAATTGAATCCCGAGGCACTCCAGCCTCAATATCGGCTGTTACGTCACGCATCTCGCGCAAAAAGCTAACCGACAGACCTGGGTTTGGCAACTCCTGCTCACGATTCATAGCCACGAAACCATAAGTCAAGTAGTCATTTTGAACCGACGAATGCGATTGAATTTGACCGTAACCGCAGTGATGATTGGTTAACAATAGTCCCTCTGGCGAAATCATCTCGCCAGTACAACCACCTCCAAAACGAACAATAGCGTCATTGAGCGAGGCTTTGTTAATGTCATAAAGGTCTTTGGCTTTGAGCTTTAGACCCTCTTTGCGCATTTTGGCAATAGTTTGACCATCGAGTAACGAAGGAAGCCACATTCCCTCGTCCGCCGAAGCAGTATAGATAGCTCCAAAAGCTATCAAAGAGCATAATAGTAATTTTATTCTCATATTGTTTAAAAAGTTTGTAAATTTGCACTCAACAAAGATAATATTTTAATTCGGTTTTTTATATAAAGTAAAGCAAAGACACTCTTAAAATTCGATTCGTACATCAGCAAATGAGCAAACAAGAGATAGGACAAGGAGTCAATAGACTAAGCGTAAAAGAGGCGATTGAGATGTGGCACAATATGCCGCTAGCCGAACTTGGAGCTATGGCACAAAAACTCAAACACCAAAAGAGCGGAACGGAGGTCTATTACAACCGTAATATCCACATCGAGCCGACCAATATTTGTGTTTTTCGTTGCAAATTCTGTTCGTACCGCAGAGCCGAGGGTCAAGATGGAGCTTGGAGCTACTCGATGGACGAAATCAAAGAGTTAGCCGCACGTTATGTTCAACAACCAATAACTGAGGTGCATATCGTTGGCGGAGTTGACCCTAAACGAGGTTTTGAATTTTACGAGGAGTTAATCTCTACCGCACAAAACATACTACCACAGGTAGCAATTAAAGCCTACACTGCCGTCGAATTACACTACATAATAACTCGTGCAGAGCTTTCGATTCGAGAGGGATTACAAAGACTGCAAAGAGCTGGAATGAGGGCTATTGCAGGTGGTGGAGCCGAGATTTTCGCTTCGAGAGTTAGAAACGAAATTTGCCCTGATAAATGCAGCGCAAAGGAGTGGCTAGAGATTCATCAAACTGCTCATCAGCTAGGCATTACAACAAACTCAACAATGCTCTATGGTCACATAGAAACTATCGAGGAGCGATTTGACCATTTAAATCGTCTTCGTGAGCTTCAAGACCAAACAGGAGGTTTTTCAGCATTTATACCACTTAAGTTTCGAACAGCCAACAATGAGTTGGGAGAGAGTATTTCGGAAACGAGCATCGCCGAGGATATGAGAATGGTAGCTCTTAGTCGCCTTTTTCTCGATAATTTCGAACACATTAAAGCCTATTGGCCTATGTTTGGCAGAGCAACAACCGAACTAGCATTAGCGTTTGGGGCTGACGATATTGACGGAACGATTGACGATACAACAAAGATATATTCGCTAGCTGGAGCAGAGGACACTAAACCTAAGCTTAGTGTTGAACAGTGCCGCACACTAATCACTAATGCTGGTTACACACCCGTAGAAAGAGATACATTTTATAACAAAATTACTCAATAATAGCTGACTAAACTAACACTATTAAACAATGGGAGTTAAAAACATATTCAACAAAATTTCAAAACATTTTTTGATACGAAATCTAATAATCGCCATTTGCGCTCTGTTAGTGTTTATCTATTTGGTCAATCTTGCACTAAATATATTCACTCGACACAACCAGAAATTCAATGTTCCTGACCTTCAAGGCAAAACAATTGAAGAGGTACAGCACCTAATTAAGGATGCCGACTTAAAATTAATTGTCATCGACTCGTTGTTTATAGCAGGGTTAACTCCTGGAACTATAATCGACCAAAGTCCTGAACCAACTAGCTATGTTAAATCGGGCAGAAAAGTCTTTCTAACAATAAACTCTTACAGCCCTCGAAGTGAAGTAGTTCCCTATGTTACAGGCTTCTCGCTACGCCAGGCTAAAAATATGCTAGAAACCAAAGGCTTCGAAATTAAACGACTTATATATCGAAGCGATATGGCTACAAACAACGTGATTGGCGAGAGTTATAACGGACAAGAGATTGTAAGGGGCAGCACCATCAAAGCAACTTTGGGCGAGGGGATAACGTTAACTGTTGGACGTGCAGCTGGTTCGCCTCTACCACTAGTTCCAAAGGTAGTAGGTCTAACATTAAGAGAGGCTAAAAGCCGACTCTGGGAGATTGGACTCAATGTTGGGGATATCAGACTCGATGCCGACGTTAACGACTCTAATTTATCGGAAGCTAGAGTTTACAAACAGACTCCCGACCAACAAAGCCGAACTGACTATGGAGCAAGCGTAATTCTCTATCTCAGCATCGATACCAATAGAGTTAACCAAGGTGTAAAACGTTCGGACGAAGATATGCGAAAAGCAATAGAGAATCCAGTCGAAGATATATCGGAGGAGGAGTTAGAGAGGCTTTTACAATAGAGTTCCCTAAACATTAATATGAAGAAAATAGAACCTGTTTCTGTTGGCGAAGCACTTCGTGAGTTCTTCGAGAGGCGCAAACTATCGCAAGGTTGTGCCGAAGGCAATGCTATTGAGTATTGGGCAGAGGTTGTTGGAGATTATGTTGCCAGCGCAACAGAAGATGTATATATCAGAAACGGCATTATTTACGCCCATTTCAGCTCTCCATCAGTTCGAATGGACGTGATGACTAGACGCAACTTTATAGTCGCTCAACTAAACGAGAAACTAGGTCAGAGAGTTATCAAAAACATAGTTCTGAGATAGATTGTCACAATACAAGAAATATAATACAGATTAAACCTAAAAAGAATAATTATGAACAAACTTCGATATCTAGTCTTGCTTATCAAAGGAATGTGTATGGGAGCGGCAGATGTTGTTCCTGGCGTTAGCGGCGGCACCATCGCATTTCTAACCGGGATATATCAAGAGCTTATCGACTCAATCAAATCGGTCAACAAAGAGGCTTTTATGCTACTTTTCAGAGGTAAAATAGGTGCCTTTTTCAAACATATTAACGGTGCGTTTTTGTTTAGCGTGCTAGGCGGTATTTTAATTAGTGTTTTTTCTCTAGCTAGATTGATGAAATATCTGCTCGAGTTTCACCCTATACCACTCTGGAGCTTCTTTTTTGGTCTTATACTTGCCTCGGCGGTCTATATCCTCAAAGGATTGGACAGATGGAGCATTAAAAACATAGCTTGTCTGATTGCAGGTGTCGCAATTGCAGCCTACATCTGTTTAGCAACACCTAGTAGCACACCTGAGAGCTATTGGTTTATCTTCCTATCAGGTGCAATTGCAATTTGCGCAATGATTCTACCTGGAGTATCGGGCAGCTTTATACTTCTTCTACTGGGCAAATATAGCTTTATTATGGAGGCTGTAACAACGTTGAACTACAAAGTAATTGCTGTGTTTGGAGCAGGTGCAATGGTTGGTATAGTTTCATTTTCACACCTATTGAGCTGGTTATTAAAGAAGTTTTATATGCAAACCATCGCTCTACTGTCGGGATTTATGATTGGTTCGCTGCTCAAAGTGTGGCCTTGGAAAGAGCAGATTGCTTCCACTATAACAGACCCAAATGTAGAAGTAGTAGCTTTGACAGACCGTCCCATTTTGCCATCACTATTTGAACAAATTAATGGTAGCGACCCAATGTTGTTAAAGGCTATTATCTTTGCAACACTTGGCATTGCAATTGTGCTATTAATCGAGCTTGCAGCAAACAAAGGGAGTAAATCCACAAAATAGATACACGCTCACAGCCTTTCGTTGTAATCTACTTTGAACGTGTTTGAGGTATTTGGACCTATTGAAGAGAGTATTCAGAGTCAGGGTCTTCGGCGTGATTTATAATACTTTTTAGTCCAATAATAATTACCAGAAACAGGATTGAAAACAGTGAAAGGTAACGTTTCATAACTAAGAGCGACATAGTTGATTAATACTGCGAGTATAATTTTTAAGACGCTAGTAATGTTACAAATGTTATGCCACTCATCTAAGAGGTATAACTAACCAAGTGATTAGTATCAAACACAGCACTAAAAAAAATGGTGAACTGGCATTGTCTGCTAGTTCACCATTTTTTCGAACTTAATTATATCCTCAATCTCAGTTACACAATCCAACCATCCTCGCAGAATAATAGCAGGAG
>CAMTOL010000060.1 GCA_947074135.1 uncultured Rikenellaceae bacterium | reverse complement strand
AACGAGGCGTAACAGCCGACACACAGACGGTCGGTAGTGAGGAAAGGTGGGGGGTGCGTTGGCCAGGTGGAGGTATTCGCAATCATAAACAGTTTGATGCGGCGTGACGGAGCAAGTGCGCTCCGATTTTAGTCTTTATGTGGCAAGGGCTAAATGTGGAAAACTCGAAACTTGTACAGACAGAAAAACCGATAGAGATTGTTTACGAAGATGACTATCTGTTGGTTATTGATAAAGCCGAAGGGGTGTTGTCTGTGCCGGGAAATGTTGAAGCTAAATCTGTTTTAGAGATCCACAAAGAGCACTATTCAAGTCGATTCGAAAGATTTATGGTGCATCGCATGGATATGGCTACTGCTGGATTTCTTATCGTTGCGAAACACGAGGCAATATAGAAAGAGGTGCATCAGCAATTTGCCGATATAAAGGTGAAGAAGCTTTATATTGCGCTGCTGGAAAATCCGCCAGTGTCTAAAAACGGTTTTGTGAAGCTGCCTCTTAGTGCCGATTATGAGAACAGACCACTGCAAAAGGTTGATTTTGAGAGTGGCAAAAATGCAGTGACTAGGTATCGGATTGTTGGCGAGAAGTTGGGTTATACTCTCATTGAGCTCTTTCCGCTCACTGGTCGTACCCATCAATTGAGGTTGCACTGCGCTCATAGCGAAGGTTTAGGGTCGCCAATAGTGGGCGATAGGCTCTATGGTAGGGTTGAGTCCGAACGAATGTATCTCCACGCTGCACAATTAGAATTTACTCATCCAATTAGTGGTAAACGCCTGAAAATTGTCAGCAATAAGAGTTTCTAAGTCAGGGTAATGACTCTTAGCTCGAATGACTCGGAAAATGAGTGAGGGCAAAAAAAGAGCAAGATCTACACTAGTAAACCTTGCCCTGAAATATTTCGTTCTTTTCTAAACTTAGAACGCTTTAGCGATTCCGATAAAATCTTCTGCAACTAATGCAGCACCACCAATCAGTCCGCCATCAACATCTTTCTTGCCGAAAATCTCACCTGCATTTGATGGTTTGCAACTGCCACCATACAAAATAGGAGTTTTCTCAGCCAAAGTGCCAAATTTCTCAGCCAATACTTTGCGAATAAAGTGTTGAATATCTTGTGCTTGTTCAGCCGTTGCAGTTTTGCCAGTTCCAATAGCCCAAACTGGTTCGTAAGCGATAACCAATTTTTCGAACTGCGACTCGCTCAACGAAAATACAACCTCCTCGATTTGAGCACGGCAAATAGCCTCCTCTTTACCAGCCTCACGCTCTTCCAATTTCTCGCCGATGCAATAAATAGGAACCATACCATTGTCGTAAACCAACTTCATTTTTTTAACCAACTTCTCGCTAGTTTCGCCATAGTACTCTCTGCGCTCAGAGTGACCAAGTATCACATACTCTACACCCATAGAAGCCAACATCTCAGCCGAAACTTCGCCAGTGTAAGCGCCCTTAGCCTCGTCAGCACAGTTTTGTGCGCCAACAGCAATGCCAGTACCTTTAGCTGCATCGATAACAGAACAAAGGTGAGTGAATGGAGGGCAAACGATTAGTTCAACGCTTGATTTAGCTTCGCCTTTAACGGCTGCAACACTTTTTAGGAGTTCAACTCCTTGAGCAGGTGTAGTGTTCATTTTCCAGTTACCTGCAACGATTTCTCTTCTCATTTTTTTTGTATTTTAGAGTTTTTATCTGTTTCAATTAAACATCTAACAAAGGTAGTAATTTTTTACGTAAATATTCTAAATTAACAGTTAAAACGCCATTTCTAATTGCGGCTTTTTCGCGATTCAGCCTTGCCGCCCTATACGATACGATTTTGAAGTTTAAGGCTCTCAAGGATTGAATATTAAGGTATTCACGCCCAAGAACTTTTGTCGATTTTCGCATCGAATGACTAATTCTCTCTGTTTTTTTATAATAATATAGTTAATCTAGATTAGTTATCAAAATTAGTTCCTTTTGCTACCTATCCAAGTAGCTTTTTTCCAAGCCCACTCAATTGGTCCTTGACGGTGATTCTTGAGCCACCATACGCAGAAGAAATATTGAACCAAAAATATTACAACGCCGACCAATAAACTGTAAGTTATACCCAGATATTGATGCCAACCTAGCCCCCAGCCATAGAACAAGAACGAACCGATAATTGATTGAGTTACGTAGTTTGTAAGGCTCATCTTACCGTAAACCTGTAGTTTACCAAGTGCGTTACCAACTCTTTTAGTATTGTAGAAACACCAACCTATAGCTCCCATAATAATTGCCATAAAAGCCATTTTATGGAGTGAACTGAGTATAATATTTAGAGGTTTAAAGATTGCTTTATTTTCGACGAATCCAGGTAGCATATTTGTAAGTCCATATAGAGGGAAGAATAGCACTACCCCCCAAAGTAGCGTTCTTATCATACGTTTTGAAGTTCCCTCGTTGTGTTGTAAGAAACCAGTTCGACCAATGACGATACCCATAATAAATAGTCCAAACGTTTGGAATATTCTACCATTTTCCCACGCCCAAGTGAGTGAAGCAAGTTGACCCTCCCACATGTTGACCTTGAACATCTCCCAGAAGCTAGTTCCATGTTGAGCTGCTGATGTGATGTCCCAATATTGCCAATCTAATGCGGGAGCGACCTCGGTTGTTCCAGTTGCTAGAGCCGAAAATACTTTGTACCACTCAACTGGTTGGAGTATGCAGATAGCTCCTAGTACGATTAGGGTTTTGGTGTTGAATCGGCAAATAGGAATGATAAAGAATCCGATTAGTGAGTACATAACCAGAATTTCGCCAGTGAAGAACATAGCGTCGATATTGCCGATGATGAAGAGTAGAACTAATCGCCAAGCGAACCTGCCTCTAAAGTCGCCACCTCGTGCGGTGTGGTTAGCATCTTGGACAAAGAAGCTAAAACCGAAGAGTAGGGCGAAGAGTCCGTAGCATTTTCCGGCAAAGGTAAAGAACATACCGTCCCATATTGCGGTGTCGGTGAATTTGAGGAAGCCTGTTGACTGTGGAAAGCTATAAAAGTTGAAGTGTTCGATAGCGTGGAGTAGTACGATACCAAGTATTGCAACGCCACGAAGCACGTCGGCTAGTTCTATTCTGCCGATTTTTTGGGTTTGTGTCATAGGTTTTTCTTGTTTATGGTAAAAAATTTTACGAAGTTAGTCACAAAAACACAGAAAAACAAATTATGGTAGGCGCGTTATGTTAGTGTTTTTCTAAAGAGCGGTTTGTCAATAAAAGTTTTTAGATATTATTTCTGCAAAGTGGGTCGAGAAATCCCACAAGGAATTCCCCGACCCAACCCTGACTTTGTGTCATTACTCTAAGCAGTCTGACATCGTTGCTTTTTTTACGAAAATTTGGTTGCACTTCGATATAGTTCAAGTAAACTTGACTCTGCTCTCTGTTTGCACAAATTTTGGAAAATCGATACCAAAAACTTTTATTGACAAACCGCTCTTTAGAAAAATACTACTTCTTCTCAGATCTGTACTTCGTGCCAGTGTTCTGGAACATAAATGACCAATAATCAGCCTGACTCTCAATAACTTTGTTCATCGGCTTACCAGCACCGTGACCAGCATTGCTCTCAATGTTGAGAAGTATCGGTTTATCACAACCCTGAGCCGACTGAAGAGCTGCCCCAAACTTGAACGAGTGTGCCGGTACAACCCTATCATCGTGATCGGCTGTCATAACCATTGTAGCTGGATAACAAGCTCCTTGTCTAATGTTGTGAAGTGGTGAATACTTAATGATATAGTCGAACTGCGATTCAACATCTGCCGAACCATACTCAACTACCCAACCCCAGCCAATCGTAAATCGGTGGTAACGTAGCATATCGAGTACCCCCACTTGAGGGAAAGCAACGGCAAACAAGTCGGGACGTTGAACCAAACAAGCTCCAACCAATAGTCCGCCATTCGAACCACCAGAAATAGCTAGCTTCTCGCTCGAAGTGTATCGCTCTTTAATCAAATACTCCCCAGCAGCTATGAAATCGTCAAAAACATTCTGCTTGTTCTCCAACATACCGCCTTTGTGCCACTTTTCGCCATATTCTCCTCCACCTCTGATGTTGGCAAGTGCATAGATGCCTCCTTGCTCTAGGAGCAAAATATTAGAAGGCGAGAACGACGGAGTAAGCGAAATATTAAACCCGCCATAAGCATAGAGTAGGGTAGGAGCATCGCCTCTGCGTTCCAAACCCTTCTTGTAAACCAAGAACATAGGAACTTTTGTGCCATCTTTGCTTGGGTAGAAGACCTGCTCAACAGTATATTTAGTAACATCGAAATTAACTTTGGTTTGGCGATAAAGCGTCGAAACGCCACTTTCAATGTCATACTGATAGTAGGTTGGAGGTACATTAAAACTTGTAAACGAGTAGAAAACAGTCTTATCCTCTTTCTTGCCGCTAAAACCACCAGAGGTGCCAATGCCCGGAAGCTCTATTGTGCGAACCTTTGCACCGCTCCACTCATACTGCGATACACGAGTCGAAGCATCGCTTAGGTGACCTACGAAAATCTGACCACCAGCCGTTGTAGCCCACTGCAATAGGTTTTCGCTTTGAGAAACCACATCTTTTAGAGTGCTAGTGTTATTTAAATCAACCTCAATAAGTCGGTAGTTCTCAGCTTCTTCATTGGTCAATACAAGAAGTTTGTCGTTAACGCAATCGACTATCTCATAATCAAACTCAAATCCCTTGAAGAGTGTTTTGAAAGGAGCTTTGCTATCAGTTTGTTTGTATAGAATTTCGGTTCCGTGTGTTCCCTCGCTAGCCGAAATAAATATCCATTTGTTGTCGTCGCTCACACTGCCACTAAAGTAGCGTAATGGATGTGTTTTATCTTCGTAAACAAGTATGTCTGTACTCTGCTCTGTTCCAAGTTTGTGGAAAAACACTTTTTGAAATTCATTTTTAGAGCTCAGTGCTGAACCCTTTGGTTCGTCGTAGCGGCTATAATAAAAACCATCTTTACCCCACGATGCTCCACTAAATTTTACCCATTTTATTACGTCAGGCAATAACTTACGAGTTGCAACCTCCATAACGTTGATTTCAACCCAGTCCGAGCCCGATTTTGAGGTTGAATAAGCACAATATTTGTCATCGAAAGAGAAGGTGAGCGACACAAGTGCAACAGTGCCATCATCGCTCAATTTGTTAGGGTCGATGAAAACCTCAGCAGCTCCGTCCAGACCTTTTTGGTAGTAAATAACACTTTGATTTTGAAGTCCGTCGTTTTTGGCAAAAAAATAGTACTCGCCTTGGCGCGATGGAGCACCCTCTTTAGGGTAGTTGAAAAGCTCTGTCAGGCGTTCGTTGATGGCTTGACGGAATGGAATTTGCGACAGATACTCTTGAGTGACCTTGTTTTCGGCTTTAACCCATTCAGTAGTAGCATCGCTCATATCATCTTCTAGCCAACGATAAGGATCGGCAATTTGAGTGCCGTGATAGTTATCGACAACCGTTGTGTCTTTGTGGGTCTGTGGGTATGCTCCCACTTTGATTTTTTGAGGCGTGTCGCCACACGAGCAAGCTAGCATTGCCATAGGTAGAAGTAAAAGTTTTTTCATTATATTTGTGTTATATTTTTTTATTATAAAATTTTAAGATTATGAGTGAAATAGTAGATCTAAAACGTTATTCGTCGCCTTTTGAGGCAAATATTGAGGCTGGTTTGTTGCGTGATAACGGCATTGAGTGTGAGGTTACGGGTGAGAACCTAATTAATGTAGTTCTTCCCGCTATTACTGAACAGTTGGTTACTCTACGTGTTCGTAAGGAGGACGAGCAATCTGCCCTAGAGATTCTTTCGCAACACCACGACTTGTGATTGTAGATGATGAACTAATAAGCTGCGCCAAAGCGTAACTATTAAATAACCCCAGGTAAGCCGTTAAGCCCAACCTGGGGTGCAATATTAGCGCAACTGCACCCCGAAGGGTCGCTACTTTAACGTAAACTCAATAGACAACCTAGAGTGTCTATTGAGTTAAGTATGAGTTATGCATTATCAATTATGCATTAGACTGTCATTATCTCTTTCTCTTTGAGAGCTACTAGATCGTCGATTTTTTTCGAGATAGTATCAACCATTTTTTGAGCTTCTGCCTCGCCATCTTTAGCCACGTCTTCTGGTAGCCCCTCCGCCTTAACAGCTTTCTTGATTGCCTCAATAGCATCGCGACGAACACCACGAAGTGTAATACGTGCAGACTCAGCATCTGACTTGACCATCTTAACATACTCTTTACGACGCTCCTCAGTGAGTGGCGGAACATTCAAACGAATAGTTTCTCCATTGTTCGAAGGTGCCATACCAAGGTTTGAGTTGATGATAGCCTTCTCTATAGCTCCGATTACGTTTTTGTCCCAAGGCTGAATCAAAATAGTCTTTGCGTCAGGTACACTCACACTTGCTACATTGTTAATTGGCATTTGTTGACCGTAACTTTCGACCATAATGTCGTCAAGTACGTTTACTGAAGCTTTGCCAGCTTTGATTTTTGCGATTGACGCTTCGAAGTGCTCCAATGCCTTTTGCATTTTTGGAGTTGCTGAATCTAAAATTTCTCTCTTAGTTCCCATCTTACTATATAATTATGAATTTTGAATTAGTGACTGCTGATTAGTAAATTAACCATTGTCAATTATGAATTGACAATCGTGCCTATCGGTTCGCCATTTAATACGCGTTCTAAGTTGCCGACTGTGTCCATATCGAACACCATTATTGGAAGGTTGTTCTCCATACACATTGTAAAGGCAGTCAAGTCCATAACTTTCAAACGCTTCTCAATAACCTCGCTAAACGAAATAGTCGAAAATTTAGTCGCCGTAGGATCTTTCTCAGGGTCAGCAGTGTAAATACCGTCAACTCTTGTGCCTTTGAGCAATAAATCCGCCTCAATCTCGACCCCACGAAGTGCCGAAGCAGTGTCTGTCGTAAAAAATGGATTGCCAGTGCCTCCAGCAATAATTACAACTTCTCCCCTCTCAAAACACTCCAACGCCTTAGCTTTAGAGTAAATCTCGCCAACCGGAGCCATATTAATTGAGGTCAACACACGGCTGCGACAACCAACCGTTTCGAGCGCTGCGCAAAGTCCAACCGAATTGATAACCGTTGCCAACATTCCCATTTGGTCGCCCTTGACCCTGTCAACACCCTTGCCAACACCGCTCAGACCTCTGAAAATATTACCACCGCCTATAACAATGCCGATTTGAACACCCGTTGAGGCTGCTTTTGCAATTTGGGTGGCGTATGAGGCAAACTTTTCGGCGTTGATGCCGTTTCCGCTACCCCCGCCAAGCGATTCACCGCTTAGTTTTAGTAGTACTCTTTTTAGTTTCATTTATTTGTTTCTCTTGTTCTTTAAACTCTTCCATCAGTAACTCGTACTCCTCTACGAGTTTTTTTGTGCGAATTTTAAGTTTCTCATTCTCGCTCTTATTGATGCCAATTATTGAGTCTTTAACAGCCAACTTCTTGTCAATAATCTCAATACGATTGTTTAGAGAGTCAATAATCGTTGAAGCTTGATATAACTCAATTTCGTTGTAAAGCATCTGTGATTTTGCTTGTCGATAACTCTTTATTGATATGCAGCTACTAAATAATAGTGCAGATGCACCAAAGATAATAATCCTCGAGATTGAGGGAAAATTACTGCTTCTGGGCGCAAATTTTGTATTTTTAGATGCCATTATTGCAAAAATGTGTTAAATTAGAGTGCTAAGATATAACATTTTTTGAACACTTTAGCTATCTTTGTGGTCGCAAAATGAAAATAGAGGATACAAAATATTTAAGCCGCGTCAATTCGGTAGCAGATTTAAGGAAATTGTCAATTGACGAGCTTCCACTTTATTGTGCTGAACTGCGTCAATTTATAGTTGATAGTGTGTCGAGTAACCCTGGGCATTTAGGTTCATCGCTTGGAGCACTTGAGATAGCTGTTGCTATTCACTATGTTTATGATACTCCCTACGATAGGTTGGTTTGGGACGTGGGGCATCAGGCTTATGCCCACAAGATAATTACGGGTAGAAGGGATATGTTCCACACTAACCGCAAGAGAGGGGGAATCAGTGGTTTTCCTAAACGAGCGGAGAGTGAGTTCGATGCTTTTGGAGCTGGTCACTCATCGGTTTCGGTAAGTGCTGCTGTGGGAATGGCTGCTGCTAGTAAAATTAAGGGCGATAATCGTAAAGTTGTGGCTGTAATTGGAGATGGTGCACTGACAGGTGGTCTTGCTTTCGAGGGACTAAATAACGCTAAAGATAAAGATGTGTTGGTTGTACTCAACGACAATAATATGTCGATTGACCCAAATGTGGGTGCGCTTCGAGATGCGTTGACCAAACTAACAACGTCGAGGGTATATAATAAACTTAAAAATAGGATTTGGCATTTCCTCGGTTTTTGCCCTCCTTTGCGCCGAGTTTTACAAAAGTTTGAGAATGGAGCAAAGTCATTCTTCCTGCACCAAAGTAACCTATTTGAATCGTTAGGTTTTCGCTATTTTGGTCCTATTGATGGCAATGATGTAAAGATGTTGGTGCGCCGACTTCGAGATTTGCGTTCAATTGAAGGTCCGAAATTACTCCATACTATAACTGTTAAAGGAAAAGGGTATCCTATCGCCGAAGAGCATCAGACTGAATGGCACGCACCCGGTAAGTTTAATCCCTTAACTGGCGAAAAAGCACCTGCAAGTGATTCGTTGCGCTATCAAGAGGTGTTTGGATATACACTATTGGAGTTGGCTCGTAGTAACGATAAGATAGTGGGTATTACTCCTGCTATGCCTACTGGTTGCTCGCTCAATATATTGATGGAGGCTATGCCTCACAGAGCTTTTGACGTGGGAATTGCCGAAGGTCACGCCGTTACTTTTGCAGCTGGACTCTCGACTGAGGGAATTGTACCATTCTGTAATATCTACTCTTCGTTCTCGCAACGTTCGATTGATAATATAATTCACGATGTGGCTGTTCAAGGCAATGAAGTTGTTTTGTGTTTGGATAGAGCTGGGCTAGTGGGCGAAGATGGTGCAACTCACCACGGAGCATTCGACATTGCACTGCTTCGTAGTATTCCAAATGTTGTAATTGCTGCCCCTTCGTCCGATTTAGAGCTGAGAAATGTTATGTTCACAGCCTCAAAAGGTGGTTATGGAGGTTGTTTTGTGATTCGTTATCCTAGAGGTGGAAAGTTCTCGAAAGATGTTTTATCTAAACCGTTTGAGAAACTACAAATAGGAAAATCAGTGGTTGTAAACGAAGATAAAAGCAGTGATGTAGCAATACTTTCGGTGGGTGCAACGTTTAATATAGCTAGTAAAGCCGCCTCAGTGGTTGGGGCTACACATATAGATATGCGTTTTGTTAAACCTCTTGATGTCGAGCTGCTTGACAGAGTTGCGCAACAATACAGAGTGGTTGTAGTTGTTGAAGATGGTGTTGTGGGAGGTGGTGCAGGTTCGGCTGTCAGAGATTATTATAGTGCTCAAGGTATTGTGATTGATGTTCGAAGCGTTGGTTTGCCCGATAGCTTTGTCGAACACGCTTCGGTTGAAGATCTGTGGAAAATGTGTGGATTGAGTGTTGACTCTATTGTTGAGATAGCTAAGAGGTAATTCTCATTAATTGAGTATGAGGTTAAATTAGAGTTTAATAATATCAAAAAAAAACATATCTTTGCCCTTTAATGTGGTCCGAGCTTATCGGAAGAGATGGGGAGATTGGAGATGATGAAAATTTGTTCTGTCATAGGCATTGAGGTTTGTCGAACTTCTTATAGGAAGCTCTCTACTGTGTTAGTGGGGCTGTTCTTGCTTGTTGGTTGCGATAACTTTGGACTCTATCAAGGCGATAGTTCTGCTGTGGTGGCAAAGGTTGGTGATGTGATGCTTCGAGAGTCGCAAATTGTTGATATCTATGGTAGTTCTGCAATTAAGACAGAGGATAGTGTAGCACTAAAGAACGCCTTTGTAAATAATTGGATACTCGAGCAGGTTAAATTGCAAAATGCTGAACGTGAGATTAAAGACGATATACATAGCGAAACGATAGTTGAAAAGATGGTGGAGCAGTATCGTAATAATATTGTTAACTATACTTACGAACAGAAATATTTGGCAAATAACCTTGATACAACTGTTACCGATGTGCAGATTGAGGCGTATTACAGAGCCAATCAAGGCAGTTTTAAGCTAGTTGGACCGCTTGTGAAAGCTATTGTTGTGCGCATTCCTACTGAACTTCGTCAAAGTATACGTTTAGAGGAGTTGTTCTCGAAGGGGAATGAACATAAGCTGGCAGAATTTATTAACATCTGCCAAAAAAATGATTCTAGTGTTGATGATTTCGTCTCGCGATGGGAAGATTTCAGTGTAGTACTCCAACATATTCGTGTTACGAGAACAAAGT
>CAMTOL010000059.1 GCA_947074135.1 uncultured Rikenellaceae bacterium | reverse complement strand
TCTTCACGAACAACGTAGAAACAAACATAACGCATTACTGTAACCAAACAGTGATGCAAAAGATTCGCATAAAAAAAGGTATTGTTTTGAATCTACAACTAGGCGTTAGGTTTACATTTTAAATGAAGAGTTTGTGCAACAAACAACTTTTCAGTGTTTTAAATGTATTTTAACACTAAAGTAGTTAACTGCAATATTGATTACTAGCATATTCGAGTCACTTAATCTATGAGAAATTAGTAAGCAGCGAAGACGAGAAAAATATGAAGAAATGCTGATTAGCCATTATATAGCTGAGAAGATAACAACAAAACATTTATAATTCTAAATAAAAGAAAAGAAAAATGAGATTTTTTTGCTAAAAATTATTGTTTTGTCATTTTTTTTGTATATTTGCATCGTGGCACACTATTTGACCACAAATATTATTAAACAGAAATTCAAAATTAAATTTTATTGCATATTGACACCAAATTCTACTCTTAAAAATTAATTATTAACCGGGTTCAACAGTAACTACGCATAATCTCACTGATTTGAGGTAGTACTATTGATTTGAACTCACAAATTGAGATGTGGAATGGAAAAAAGTGTTAAGACACCAAAGGGCTCAGATGGAGCATTGGTGCGTAAGTATCTCTCAGGCGATAAGAGTGCAATTAACGTAGTAATCGAACGACACAGAGCAAGAGTTTATAACTACATTGCTATGATGGTTCGTGACAGCGCAACTGCCGATGATATTTTTCAAGAGACTTTTGTCAAGGCTATTGCTTCGATTGAGGCTGGAAAATATGTAGATGGAGGCAAGTTTGTATCTTGGTTGCTTCGCATTGCTCACAATCAGGTGATTGACTATTTCAGAGCTAACAAGAACCGCAAGCACATAACCTCAGATGATGTTGGGTTCGATATTATATCGATTGGCAATGGTAGTTTCGAGCAAAATGCCGAAGATGGTATGATTCGTTTTCAAACAGATTCTCAAATCCAGAAACTAGTCGAAACTTTACCTGCAGAACAACGCGAGGTTGTTGTTATGCGTCACTTTATGAACTTAAGTTTTAAGGAGATTGCCGAACAGACAGGAGTGAGCATTAACACTGCACTTGGTCGTATGCGTTATGCGTTAATCAATCTTCGTAAAACAATTGACCAGTTGGGTCTAGAGTTAATCTAGGAGAAAGAGAATGGAGCGTAGTGAAAGGGTGTTTCGAGTGAGAAGGTAACGATATGGTTGACAGCAGTGCAGAGAGAAGTGAGTTTGGTTAAATGAGTTAGTAATAAGAGCGAGTTAGATGAGAGAGTGAGCTGTTGTCGTTTTTTTAAGCTACTATTTTGAGAGGGTGAGCTTTTTTTTGTATTTTTGTGTGATTTGATTATTTTTTTAAAGTAAATACTTAGAGAAGCAATGGGAGCAAAGATTATAGCAATAAACGGCAGTCCACGAGCTAAGGGAAACACCCACTACGCCCTAAATATAATTAAAGAGGAGTTGGCACCTCTAGGAGTTGAGGTTGAGATTGTGCATATTGGTCACAAGGCGATACACGGTTGTATAGCTTGCGGAAAGTGCAAGGAGAGTGGCGATGGACGATGTGCAATTAAGGGAGATGAGGTAAACGAGATGATTGGACGAATGACGGAGGCTGACGGGATAATAATTGGATCGCCAGTCTATTATTCGGGCATTGCGGGAGGTATGAAGTGTTTTTTGGATAGGGTATTTTATGCTTCGTCGTCGTTGAAACCATTTAAAGGTAAGATTGGGGCATCTGTTGTGGCGCTTCGACGAGGTGGAGGGACTACTACATTTAGTGCATTGAATTACTATTTGCATATTGCGCAGATGCGGATGGTAGGTTCGCAGTATTGGAATATGATTCACGGCAGGTTGCCTGGCGAGGCAGCTTTGGACGAGGAGGGCGTAGCAACGATGCGCACCTTGGCACAGAACATAGCTCAGGAACTTTTGGAGATTAAGAATTAAAAAAACTGGGGATTAAACAGCAACAAAAAAAGAGTGATAACACCAACACGTTATCACTCTTTTCTATACTATAAAACCCACCTGTTTATTGGTTGTTCAATGCACTAATATCCTCGCTCTCATATGTAATCTCACGAGCGTTAGCAAGAATCTCTTGAAACTCATCACTCGACATATCGCGAGAGAAATAGCTTATCGGATTGACCGGCTTACCTCGATGTATCACCTCATAATGGAGGTGAGGACCACTCGAACGACCAGTATTACCCAACTCTCCTATCTTCTGTCCGCGCTTCACCTCCTGACCTATCGCTACATCAATCTTCGAAAGATGGGCATAACGTGTCCGATAACCAAAACCGTGATCAATAAGAACCTGATTGCCATACCCCGTACCCCTGCCATCACTTATAACAACACCATTACCTGTGGCAACAATAGGAGTACCAATGGGACCTGCAAAGTCAACTCCATCGTGATTCTGAATACGCTTCAAGGTCGGGTGCATTCGTGAACCAAAAGCTCCAATGTGACCCCTAATCAGTGAACGATCTATCGGCCAAATAGCAGGTACGCGCTCTGCCATAACATCTTTGTTCGACGCCAATACCTCAATGTCATCTAACGAAACCGAAAGCTCGTAAATCTTACGACGCAAATCAAAAAGCATCCGCTCAGTTGTCTCAACCAAACTATTATAACGACCATAATTGACAACTTCAGAGAAATATTGTGGAGGATTGGTAAAAACAATGGTATCTTGCGAAAAAATTGAACGATACACATTATGCTCACGATTTCGAATCACCTCCAACTCCTCATTAGCAAGTGCAATCTTGCGCTGCAATAACTCATACTCCGCTATCGTACCTACGGCATTCTCACGTAACCTCCACATCTTAGGAGTATAAAAAAAGTAAGAGAATGCGAAGTTTGCCAAAAGTGCAGCTATAAGAATAATAAGCACACGCCGAACGTAACGATACATCCAGTGGCGAAAAGGAAGCACAAAATTCTCCCTAAAATAGTTATGTGTTGAGTTACTAATAACTAAAAAAAACGTCGTATATTTATTTACACTACCTAAATATGCACAAAGTTAGAAAAAAACTGCTAATTTTGTAGGCTAAATCGCAATGTTTTTACGTTAAAATACTGCTAAGTGCTCTTTGCTAACGTAGCAAAATTATGCTTTATTGCTATAGACCCAACGATAGAAACAAAAAAAGTTATTAATTACAAACTCAATACTATAATGACCTCACAAGAGATTCGCCAGAAATTTTTTGATTTTTTCGCTTCAAAAAAACACACTATCGTGCCATCGGCGCCAATGGTTGTCAAAAATGACCCTACTCTAATGTTTACCAACGCTGGTATGAACCAGTTTAAAGATATTTTTCTAGGCAACGAACCCGCCAAATCGCCTCGCGTAGCTGATACTCAAAAATGTTTGAGAGTGAGCGGCAAACACAACGACCTTTCGGAAGTTGGACACGATACATACCACCACACTATGTTCGAAATGTTGGGCAACTGGTCGTTTGCCGACTATTTCAAACAAGAGGCAATAGCGTGGGCGTGGGAACTACTCGTCGGAGAGTTCAAACTCGACCCATCTCGTATGTATGCAACTGTTTTCGAAGGCAGCAACGAAGATGGAGTGCCTTTCGACCAAGAAGCACACAATCTGTGGCGACAATTTCTGCCAGAGAGTCATATACTAAAAGGCAATAAAAAAGATAACTTCTGGGAGATGGGAGCAACTGGACCTTGCGGACCTTGCTCTGAAATTCACTACGACCTAAGAGAGGATACAGTGAGTGTGGACGGTGCGTCGCTCGTCAATAAAGATAATCCAGAAGTAATCGAAATTTGGAACCTCGTATTTATGCAATTTAACCGATTGGCAGACGGCAAACTTATTCCACTTCCGGCTTGTCACGTCGATACTGGTATGGGATTCGAACGCCTCTGTATGGTTGTGCAAGGAAAACGCAGTAACTACGACACAGATGTTTTTCAACCGCTGCTCAAGAAAATTGCAGAACTTCAGCCCGAAAAAAACGCAGCTGACAAAAAAATGGAGACAATAGCTCAACGCGTTATTGCTGACCACCTTCGCGCTATCTCATTCTCAATTGCCGACGGTCAACTACCTTCGAATGTAAAGGCTGGATATGTTATTCGTCGTATTTTGCGTCGTGCTGTGCGTTATGGTTACACATATCTTGGAGTTCGTGAACCATTTATTTGCCAACTTGTACCAACACTAGTGGGACAAATGGGCGAGCAATTCCCTGAACTAAAAGCATCTGAGCAGCTAATCACTAACGTTATCAGAGAGGAGGAGAACTCGTTCTTGCGTACTCTTTCTACTGGTATCGCGCTGATTGAAAATGGCGGTTGGAAACTCGAAAACGGAATGATGAGTGGCGTTGACGCTTTCTTGCTTTACGACACTTACGGATTCCCTATCGACCTTACTGAGCTAATTATGGCTGAAAAAGGGATTAGAATCGATATAGAAGGCTTCGAAAAAGAGCTCTCGAAACAAAAAGAGCGTTCTCGTTCGGCTGCAGCAGTTGAAAATGACGACTGGGTTGAACTCAAAGCTATCGAAAAAAGTGAATTTGTAGGTTACGACTTTTCAAGTTGCCAAGCACATATATCTCGCTACCGCAGGGTGGCAAGCAAGACTAAAACTTCGTACCAAATCGTGTTAGACAAAACTCCATTCTACGGAGCTAGTGGTGGTCAAGTTGGAGATACTGGGGTACTCGAATCAAAAGACAAGAACTGCACCATTCACATTACAGATACTATTAAAGACAACAATTTAACTGTACATATTGCAGACAATCTTCCACCTATCGACGAGCTTCAAAGCGAATTTACAGCTAAAGTTGACACAGAGAAACGTACCGCTTCGGCTTCAAACCACACTGCTACCCACCTAATGCACGCCGCACTTCGTGAGGTACTTGGAACGCACGTCGAACAAAAAGGCTCGCTCGTAACTTCTGACTATCTTCGTTTCGACTTCTCACACTTCTCTAAAGTTACACCTGAACAGCTACGAGAAGTTGAGAAAAAGGTTAACGCTCAGATTAGAGCTAACCACCCAATAAAAGAGAATCGTCAATGTTCGATTGAAGATGCTAAAAAGTGTGGCGCAATGATGCTCTTTGGCGAGAAATATGGCGACACAGTTCGCACTATCGGTTTTGGAGATAGCGTTGAGTTATGCGGTGGTCTGCACGTAGGGGCAACTGGTTCGATTGGTCTGTTCAGAATTATCAGCGAAGGAAGCTCTTCGGCTGGTATTCGTCGCATTGAAGCTATCACTGGCTCACACGCAGAAGGACATTGTTACGATCAAGAAGATGTGCTTCGCGAACTTAGCGAAATGCTTGGCACGAAACAATTTACAGCCGGACTCCAAAAACTCATAAACGAAAACGCTACAATTGCATCTCAAATGGAGCTAATTCGCGAATCGAGAGATAAGTTTATGATTCGAGAATTGACCGAAATGGCTGAACTCTATAAAGATTGTACTATCATATCTCGCTCACTATCGATTGTTCCAGAATCAATTAAAAACGTTGCACAACAGATAACCTCATCAAACGACCACGCAGCAGTTGTACTTGCTACTAACTATGGTGACCGCCCTCAAGTTTGCGTTGCACTTGGCGCAGCACTTGTTAAAGCTGGTTTGAAGGCAGGCGACATTGTTCGTGAAGCAGCTAAGGCAATTGGCGGAGGCGGAGGCGGACAAGCCCAATTTGCATCGGCTGGTGGCAAAGATATTTCGGGAATTGAGAAGGCAATAAATATTGCTGTTTCAACGATTAAAGAGAACCTATAATTTAATTAATGGTTAATGATTAAGATTAATCGAGGTAATTAACTATTAATCAAATACCATTTATTATTTACTATTCTTAGATTAAAAAAAAGTGCAGGGATTCGTCAAATGGATATTTAGACTATTGTATGCAGTAGGGTTCGCAGTACTCTACTACCTGCTCTTTTCAATATTCTTTGACACCCCAATTGAGTATGAGTTAAAACAGAGTACATCAAGATTATCGAACACATATAATGAACTATTAACAAGTTTTGATACTCTAGAACAGGTTATTGCAAATATTGACCAACGAGATAAAAGCATATATAAAATTGTGTTTGAAGCCGAACCATATCAAGATTCGGTTGAGAGCAGGAAGGTCGTAACAGCCGAAAGTTTAGAGAAACTAAGCAATAATGAACTGGGAGAAATGTTCTCGACCAAACTATTAAGCACTCAACAAAGAGTAATGGTTCAGCGTGTTAATATGACTGCCCAAATAGAACAAATCGAACAAGAACGCAAAAAATTTAACCAAATTCCCGCAATTCAACCTATCGACAATAAAGATTTAGAACTATTGGCAGCCTCTTACGGTGTAAAGATTCACCCATTTTACAAATCAAAACATTTTCATAGAGGAGTGGACTATGCTGTGCCGACTGGAACTGCTGTCTTTGCAACTGCCGATGGAGTGGTCGAAAAGATAGAAACAAAAGGCAACACATCGGGACTTAGCGTAACTCTTAACCACTCAAAATACAAGACCGTTTACTCTAACTTAGACAAAGTCTTGGTTCGACCTGGCTCAAGTGTAGTTAGAGGCGACATAATCGCTTTTACCGGCAATTCAGGGCTATCTTACGCACCTCACTTACACTATGAAGTATTGCTCAACGGGAAAAATGTGGATCCACTACCCTACTTCTTTGCCGAGCTAGATATGCGCTCTTCAGCTCGTATGCGCAAGATTGCAGAGGTTGCTATGCAATCGTTCGATTAATCTAATATTATCTTGCTATATTACACAAAAAGTGCAGTATCTTACACTACACTTATCGTTTTTTTTACATAAAAAATTAAAGTAGTGAAATTAATTTACTATTTTTGCCCCGAGTAGCGATAGATGCTTAATGCAAAAAAGAACTAAAAAAACAACAAAACTATCTATTGCAACTAGTTATTTAACCTAATTTTTAACAGAATGAAAAAAATTGTAACAACAATTATTGCGCTCTTTATCGTCATTGCAGGTATCGCGCAAGAAAACAACAATCGCAATGCCTCGAACAAAGTAGTTAGAGGTCCTTACGAAACAAACAACGGTTTTTTCGATAATTTCTATATTCAAGGAGGAGCAGGTGCTGCTATCTACTTAGGAGGTCAAAACGCTGATTTTAGCAAAAGAATTGTACCTATGTATGAAATAGGTATCGGAAAATGGATTACGCCAACTATCGGTGTACGTTTGCTAGGAAACTACTCTCCTTATATGCGCCAATACTCAACAAAATACTCAAGTCCATTCAACGTAAGCAACACACTTCAAAAGTTCAGCTTCATTAACGTTCACGCAGACTTTATGTGGAACATTAGCAACGCACTTGGAGGCTACAAAGAGAGTCGTGTTTACGAAATAATTCCTTACGTTGGTTTTGGTTGGGCACATATTGAAGGAACTACCAATAAAAAAAACAACAATGAGATATCTACGAATGTAGGTATACTTAATAAGTTTAGAGTATCTCGCACTGTGGATATCAACCTCGATCTTCATTCTGCAATTCTACACGGAAACGCTGATGGCTCAACTATCAACAACAAAATTGATATTCCAGTTGGTGCATCACTTGGAATAACTGTCCGTTTGGGCAAAGTTAAAAGCTTCAAACGCGTTCAAGCTCCAATTACTCCAGACTACACTCCATACGAAAAACAAATCAATGAACTTGAGTCTGCAAAGAAAGTTCTTATTGAAAACAACGCAGCACTTGCATCTGAGATTGAAAAACTTCGCTCTAAACCAGCAGACGTAGTTATTGAGAAGGCTAGCTCTGAAGCTGCTCCAGTAGCACTATTCTTTGGTCTTGGTAAAACAACGCTTGACAAAAAAGAGCTGACTAATCTTGACTTCTTTGTAAACAATGCTATGAAGAACGACAAGAATAAAGTATTTACTCTTATCGGTTCTGCAGACAGTGCAACTGGTTCAGCAGCTGTTAACCAAAGAATCAGCGAACAACGTATGCAGTATGTTTACAACCTATTGGTTAACAAATATGGCATCTCTCCTAGCAAACTTCTTAAGAAAGCTGAAGGAGCGTCAAACAACCGTTTCTCTGATCCTGAACTTAACAGAACAGTGATTATTGAATAAGGTTATATCTTTAGAATATAAAAATAGAAGCGGAGTATCTTTTCGAACAAAGATACTCCGCTTTTTATAGGTCGCCATTAAACAAAAAGTCCAAATAATTTACTTTTTCAATTCAAAACCAAGACGCATACCATCATACTGACTCAATAGCGTATTTAACGAACTAAAAGTTTTATTGTTGACATTAGAAGATACTTTTGTAAGAAACTCTAATAAATCATCGACATTAAAAAGCAGAGATAGCGAGTTTGATGATATAGTAACAAGTGCTTTAATCTTGAAAAGATTGAGTTTTCCAGCAACACTATAAGTAAGCGTGATTGACTTCTCCTCCGAATTGATAGCATAACTACCTTTAAGATTTTGTTTTAGGATATTAGTTGTAAAAGTATCGTCATTATTGAAAGTATAGCTTAGTGCGCCTTCAGTGATGCCTATTTTGGTGAAATATTCGCCTAGCTTATTGCTAAATTCGGTTGAAGCTACACTACCTGCAACATTTTTGAGCGCATTGTTACCCTTAAACTCAACTGCTGGTTTGGTATAGGACCAAGTACCACTAATATTTTTAGCGTTGAGTTCTTTGCCACCGGTGATGGATGTTAGGGCGTTATTGACTGTCGATGAGTTTAATAAATCTTTAAGAGTCTGGGCGTTGAGCTGAGCTACGGAAACGACAGACAGAGCGATTGCTAGAATAATTTTCTTCATAATAATGTCTTAAAAGTGTAATAAATAATCTATTTATGCGTTAAAGATACATATAAAATACATTCTGCGCATTAATATTTATGCTAAATGAAAGATTTTTGTATCACAACACTCTTAAAAACGAATAAATAAGCTTTAATAAATATAAAATAACCATTTTTTTGGCAATTTAGTTTTGTTGCTACGCAAAAAAGAACTAAATTTGTACTCTCAAAAAAATATAACTTTTATTTAATCTTAAAATATAAAAAAATGTCAAAAGTTAAAATTGGTATCAACGGTTTTGGACGTATCGGCCGCTTGGTATTCCGCGCAGCGGTTAAAAATCCTAACGTAGAAGTAGTAGGTATCAACGACCTAATCGATGTTGAGTATATGGTTTATATGCTTAAATACGATTCAGTACACGGTCGTTTCGATGGTACAGTTGAAGCAAAAGATGGACAATTAATCGTTAACGGCAACCCAATTCGTGTAACAGCTGAGCGTGACCCAGCAAACTTGAAATGGAACGAGATTGGTGCTGAGTACGTAGTTGAATCAACTGGACTTTTCTTGACAAAAGAGACAGCAGAAAAACACATCGCTGCTGGAGCAAAACGTGTAGTTATGTCAGCACCATCAAAAGACGATACTCCAATGTTCGTTATGGGTGTTAACAACAAAAAATATGCTGGTGAAACTATCGTTTCTAACGCTTCTTGTACAACAAACTGTTTGGCTCCTCTTGCAAAAGTTATCAACGACAAATTTGGTATCGTTGAAGGTCTTATGACAACTGTACACGCAACAACTGCAACACAAAAAACTGTTGATGGTCCTTCAATGAAAGACTGGAGAGGTGGTCGTGCAGCAGGTGGCAATATCATTCCATCATCGACTGGTGCAGCAAAAGCAGTAGGTGTAGTTATTCCAGAGCTTAAAGGCAAACTTACTGGTATGGCTTTCCGTGTTCCAACTTTGGACGTATCTGTAGTTGACCTTACTTGTCGTTTGGACAAAGCAGCTACTTACGCTGAGATTTGCGAAGCAATTAAATCTGCAGCAGATGGCGAATTGAAAGGTATCCTAGGTTACACTGAAGATGAAGTTGTTTCTTCTGATTTCATCGGCGAAGCTCGCACATCTGTATTCGATGCAAAAGCAGGTATCGCTCTTAACGGTAACTTCGTTAAATTGGTATCTTGGTATGACAATGAGTGGGGTTACTCAAACAAAGTTGTTGAGTTGATCTGCCACATGTCAACAGTTAAATAGTCTTTTTCGTTAAGATTATTAACAAAGATAGAGGTATGAGTGCCTTGAACGGCACTCATACTACAAACAATGCTTCTTTAGCTCAGTTGGTAGAGCACGACACTCTTAATGTTGGGGCCCTGGGTTCGAACCCCAGAGGGAGCACTTTGTTATTAACATAATGTAATAATAATTGCAAAAAGAGCGTAAACACAGCAGTTTACGCTCTTTTTCATTATACAAACCCTCGTTAGTAGTTGCGTGAATATTGATATTATTTACGCAAAATCACACCAATTGGTGTGAAATTATTATCTTTGGTGTGAAATTAAAAATCACACCAAATATTT
>CAMTOL010000058.1 GCA_947074135.1 uncultured Rikenellaceae bacterium | reverse complement strand
ACCGCTTGTGAAAGCTATTGTTGTGCGCATTCCTACTGAACTTCGTCAAAGTATTCGTTTAGAGGAGTTGTTCTCGAAGGGGATTGAACAGAAGATGGCAGAATTTATTAACATCTGCCAAAAAAATGATTATAGGGTTGATGATTTCCGCTCGCAATGGGAAGATTTCAGTGTAGTACTTCAAAATATCCCGTTTAAGAGAACAAATTTTGATGATTTTCTCAAATCTAGAACTTACTACGAAGTTGCTGATGACCAATATAAATATATGATGCGAATTATTGCATACCTGCCAACAGGTACATCCTCTCCCATTGAACGCGAGAGTGCAACAATAAAAAAGATACTTCGTAATCAGCGACGTGGCGAACTTTTAAAGCAACTAAATGATTCGCTATTATACAGCGCAAATTCGCTAGGATTGATAGAGATTGTAGATAATAAATAATAAACTTTCATTAACAAAAAGATAAAAGAGTAGATGGTAAAAAGATTTATGAAAACAGTAGTGGTTGGTGTGTTGCTGATGGCATCACAAGGTGTTGTTTTGGCTCAAAGTGATACTGTTGTAGTTGCAAATGTTGCCCTTAACGATGCAAATGGGTTAGTCGTAGTAGGTGGGGGAGATAGAGTCGTGGTTGATGAGGTTGTTGCAATTGTAGGTAACACTGGTATATTGATGTCCGACATAGAGAATATGTCGCAAAGGGTGTTAGATCAAAGAAAAGCTCAAGGTACGATGTCTGATAGGACAGAACGTGAAGAGGCTTTCGAAATACTACTTACGCAACATCTTATGTCCACTAGAGCTAAACTAGACTCTTTGGACAAAGAGATGATGATGGATGATAGTATGGTGGAGAGTGAGATTTTAAGAATGGTTGAAAGAGCAGGAAGTGTGGCTCAGCTCGAAAAAAATGAGGGTAAACCGATATATCAAATCAAGGCTGATATTACTCTTGACGTAAAACAGATGATGTTGGCTCAAACTATGGAGAGGAATATCAGAACGAATGTTAAGGTTGATTATCAGGATGTTGCGGACTTTGTTAATTCGATTCCAGATGATGAGATGCAGATTATTCCTGTGCAATACTCATTCTCGCAGATAGTTAAAATTCCGCCTCAAACCGACGAACGCAAATATGCTATTCGCGAACGTTTGCTGGACTATCGTAAACGTATTCTAGATGGCGAGATTACACTAGGTGCTTTGGCGCAGTTGTATTCTGCTGACCTATTGTCTGCACGTCGCCGAGGTGAGTTGGGATTTGCACCGCTTGAACGTTATCACGCTCCATTTGCCGATGCTGCAGAACCACTTAAGATAGGCGAAATTAGCGAAATTGTGGAGACAGAAAATGGGTTTCACTTAATTGAACTTATTGCAAAGAATATGTCAGATCAAGGAGTGGAACTCTATAATCTAAGACATATTCTACTTAAACCTGAATTTACGGTTGAAGAGGGTAAAAGAGTTGTTGAACAACTCGATAGTGTTCGAACTGTAGTGTTGGATAAAAAACTATCTTTTGGCGAGGCAGCATTGTTGTACTCTGATGATGTGGACTCTAAAGAGAATGGAGGTAAGGTGTTCAATAAGATGGCGTATGAGCAGACTTGGGATATTAGAGCTGCTTCTACTAAATTTGCTGCAGAGGAGCTTAGAGCTGACTATCGTGAAATTTCGGCTCTCAAAGTTGGCGAAATTAGTCAACCCTATGAAACTATGGATATGAAGGGTAATATAGTTAAGAAGATTATCTGTCTTGATGCTATAATTGATCCTCACAAAGCCAATGTGGTTGACGATTATGATTTGCTCGAGGCGGTAACTTTGATGGATAAACAGGGCAAAGAGATTGAGAAGTGGATTGATAGAGAGATTGAGAGAGTCTATATTCAAATCAAACCAGAATATCAAGATTATAAATTTGATCATAGCGGTTGGGTTGAAGCAGCTAAGAAAACAGAGAGAGGTGAAAACTTAAAGGTTAAGTTGCCCGATTTTGACGCTATGATGGAGCAGGCGAAAGTTAGAGCTGCTCGAAATGCCGCCGAACTTGCTCAAACAGAGGCAGCGGCTGCAACAGAGGTAGCAAAAGCTGAAGAGCAACAAACGAAAACTGAAACAACTCAAAACTAAAGAGTTTGGAGTGGTTGTTTTTGAAACTTTTTCTGAATAAGTATGTCGTTTATGACTCAAAAGAGTGTAAATAGTCGTTTTGCAAGAGGTATAGCATTTGGGGTAGCCATTCTAGGCTACCTTTTGCTTAGTTTTGCTAGTAGTAGTGCCGTTAACGAAAATGTTGTTGCAGAACAGATAACCGCTCCGCAAAACGATACAATCAAGGAAACGAAAAATAGAAAAAAGAGAGGTAGTGATGAACCATTACTAGTCGATTACTGGGCACTAGTTACAAGCAATCTAGGTGATGGCATTATCAGAATGGTTGGTGAGGTTAAATTCCACCACAACGGAGCTATCATTGTGTGCGACTCTGCTCACCTTTATAGCGATGATAACCGCATTGAGTTTTTTAGTAATGTGATTATCGAGAAGGATTCCGCCTATATCTATGGCGATAGAGTACTCTATAACGGAGAAACCGATATTGCAGATGTCTTTGCGCCAATTGTTAAGACTATTCAAGGCGATGCGGTAATGTATAGTTATAATCTCAAATTTAATACTAACACAAGTATAGGTACTTTTATAGGTGGTGGTGTGTTGTCGCAGAAGGATAACTTAATGGAGGCTGAAAATGGTTGGTTTGATGCCGATAATGAGTATGTTAAGTTTTTGGACTCGGTGTCGATGCGTAATGATAAATATTTGTTGAAGACTGATTCGTTGGGTTTTAGTGTTGCGGTAGAGAGGGTTGATTTTCTGACTAAAACATATATTTGGGATAATGAGCGAGATTTCTTGATGGCCGATGGTGGTCACTATTTTTCGGCTACGGCTACCTATCTCTTTACCTCGAACGCCTATGCAATGACACCCGATAATGAGCTTTGGGCTGACACAATGCGCTATATGACTGATGTTAAACAGGCGTATATGTTCTCAAATGTTCAGATACTCGACACTGCAAATGCTGTGCTAGGGTTTGGCGATTGGGCCTACTACGATGATAGCATTGGACGTGCAATTTTGACCAAAACACCCTCTGTAAGGGGTTGGGATAAGGGAGATACAAGCTTTATGAAAGCAGATACGATTATGCTCCTTACATTTGAGCCGGGAATGTCGAAAGTTGAACCAGAGGAGGATGATTTCGACGTTACTGATGCAACGGATAGCGAAAATAATAGCGCTATAGCAACTGAGAGTGATACAACTGTCGTTAAAGATTATGCAGGATTTAGAGATAGCCTCAAAACTCAAGACTCGTTGAATAGACTCACTATTGACTCTCTGCAAACTGTTGATTCGCTGCAAGTAACAGATGTTTTAAAAGCAGTTGACTCGCTGCTAGGCGATGAGGTGTTGCAAAGAGATAGTCTAGTAGTAGTAGATGAGTACGCAACTCAAACTAACGATACTGTTACTGTTAACCAAACAGAGGTTGTAGATGTAGTTGTTGTTGGAGAGGCGAAGCAACAAGAAAAAGAGATTGTAGAGCAGACAGCAAAAAAAGGAGGTAAAAAAGCTAAGAAAGAGCCTAAACCTAAAAGAGAGAAACGAAGTAGAGCGAATAAAGACGAGGTTGAAGGACAAAATTCCGCAAACGACCTAACGGTTAAAGATAATGGAGAGAAGGGGTTGGAAGATGTTAGTGTTGATACGCTTAAAGTTGCCAATGATAACTTTTCGGTTCAAGACTCACTATTAACTGCTTCTGATTCATCTCTGATACACTTAGACACTCTTGGTAATGATACAATTGTTAAAGAACCTCAAAAAGAGAGAGTGCTTAGAGCCTATCGCAATGTTAGAATTTGGAGCGAGGAGTATCAAGCTAAATGTGACTCGACTGTGAGCTTTTCGGTTGACTCGACACTTGTGATGTACATCGAACCAGTGCTTTGGAGTAAGGCTAATCAAATTACATCGGAGATGATAGAGCTCTTTACTAAAAACGAAGAGCTGGATTGGGCTGACTTTACTGGCGACCCATTTATTGCTCAGCAAGTAGTAAGAAACGATACAACAATGTATAATCAGGCCACTGGTAAACGTCTTGAAGCCTTTTTTACTAATAACGAACTTGACTATACTTATATGTCGGGCAATGTCCAGAATATATACTATATGGACGAAGAGCAGGAGGTTGTTGCACTTGCCGCAATTGAGTGCGCCGATTTGACGATGATTTTTGCCGAGCGAGAACCTACTAGAATGATTTGGAGTGGGTCGGGCGAGGGTCCGATATATCCGATAGAGAAGATTCCTGCCGAACAGTCTAGATTCTTGAGTGGTTTTACGTGGCAAGATTCGATTCGTCCTAATAGCGCTAGTGAGATATGTAAACGGGTGGTTCGTGCTTCGTTGCGTGAGTCAGTAGATAGTTTTAATGCGCCAGTCTTTAGGATTGAAGGAGTTATGGAGGAGGCTAAAAAACGCTTTAAGGGGCTTGGGGTGTGGAGTGATAGGGTTGATGTGCCGACTATAACGCCAAAATTCTTTGAGGATATGCGTAGTGACTTTCTTTTTTAGTTGACAATTTACATTCATAATTCATAATTTTAATGAGGTCCTCTGTTGTAGTTGTTGGGCGTGGGGCTGTTGGAGGTGTTTATCTCGAACGGTTAGTTGAGTGTAGTGATGTGGAACTTAAGGTTGTTGCTGACCAAGAGAGGGTAGATAGATACAATAAAACACCATTTCTCTTTAACTCCAAAGAGCTAAAACTCAACTATTCAACTCCAAAAGTTGGCGACACTCAAGCAGATTTTGTGATTGTTGCCACAAAATGGGAAGGATTTGCTGATGCATTGTCACTAATCGAACCTATTGTTGGAGAGGATACACTAATTTTGCCGCTACTCAACGGGATTAAACCCTACGAGGTAGCTGCTCAAAGGTTTGGAGCTCAGAAGGTGCTTAGAGGTTACTATATTGGTAAGACTGCCTCTAGATGTGGTCATAGCGTGAGCCAAAGCGGCGAGTATGTAACAGTTTTTGGCGATGATTTTAATAAGAGTACAGAGTATAGCTGTCGAGTTAAAAAAATTGCTGATATTTTCGAAAAAAGTGCAATAAAATATCGAATTGATGAGGATATGATATACTCGCACTGGGCTAAACTCGTTGTTAATATAGGACTAAACCAAACTTCAGCATTAGATGGTGGATTGAATTATGGCGAAATAATTACGAACGAAAAATGGTATAAACTTTGTGTTGATTTGATGAACGAAGCAGTGGAGGTTGCCAATTGTTGTGAGGTTCGAAATGCGCAAAGAATGGTAGAAACAGCGCTGGAATTATTGCCTAAATTGGCGAAAGAAGATTACAGTTCAATGGCGCAAGATGTGAAGGCGGGGAGAGTGACAGAGTGGGATATTTTCGGTGGATACCTTATTGAGAAGGCAGAAATATATGGAGTTGATACTCCAAAACATATATGGCTTAGAGATAGACTGCAAGAACAAAGAGTAATAGTATAAACTAAACCGCGAACCGAATCAATGCACCTTTTTCGAACTGTTGAACCCGTTTACTTCCTCTTCCTAATCCTAATTCCGTTATGTAGCTGTCAACATAGAGTAGATAGTGTTGAGTTCGAGTATAAACGAGTTTCGTTAAATTACTCTGATACTCAAGGTAGTGTTAGTTTTAGGGCGACTGGAGCTGTTTCGGCTCAAAGCGGTGCTCAGTGGTTAACAATTGATAGGGTTGTGGGCGATTCGGTACTCTATTTTTCGATAGAGATTAATAAAGGAGTGGCTAAGCGTAGTACGTTGATTGAGATAAAATGTGGTGAGGCTGTGAGTGATATTCTGGTAGAACAGTCAGCTGTTAGTGGAGGGTATTACAGAATGCAGGACTCTCTGGCGTTAGTCGCAATTTACAATGAGTGCGCAGGAAAAGATTGGTATAGAGTGAGCGAAGTGCCTCAATTTGATGGCTCGACTAAAAGAGAGAACCTTTTTCCGTGGGTACTTACTGCTCAAATGACTAATTGGGAGGGAGTTTCAACCAACATTGTTGATGGCGAAGTTAGAGTTATAGGGCTTGATTTGGGTGGTGCAGAGATGGTAGGGATATTACCTAGTGAAATTGGGAATTTGACGAAGTTGCAGTTATTGAACATTGGACTCAATGATTTGCACGATGATATAATCACACCTATTAGCAAACTGAACGAGCTTCTCTATTTAGATATCAGTTTTTTAGATGGTTCAATTATTGATATTGAACTTGATGAAGATATATTTCCTAAACTTGGATATCTGTTTCTAAATGGATTTAACTCAAATGGTAATCTGCCAAACTGGATATGTGGGTTAAACTTAACAAGGTTGTCGGCATCGAATGCTAATCTTAATCGCGAGTCTGTAGTCAGAGTGATAGGGAGTATGAGCAAATTGGAGTTGCTCGATCTCTCTTTTAATAAGTTTGGAGGCGAAATTCCTCAAGAACTTTATGAACTCAAGAATCTACTGGAACTTAATCTGTCGGTGTGTGGATTGAGCGGAGATATTAAAAGAGAGATAGGACAACTTAGTAAAATCAAAACAGTAAAACTTGCCGAGAATTACTTAAATGGCGAAATTCCTGTCGAAATTGAGAAACTCACCTACCTCGAGGTTTTGAACCTTGCGGAGAATGAATTTATAAAGTTGCCGGAAAATATTACGCAGTGTAAAAGACTTCAATATGTCAACTTGTCGTTCAATAATATCGAGGGCGAACTTTTTGAACAGTGGGCAGACTTGTTAAACCTTAACTCGCTCATATTGTTAGGCAATAGACTTAGTGGAACTGTGCCTGAAAAGCTCAAGAGTGATAAACGGTGGAAAAATAGACCAACCGCAGAAGATGAAATTGTGTGGTACCCCTCGTCGCTCATTCTACCACAACAAACGGGGTACACTATTAATTATTAATTGTTAATGGTTAATGATCGATGGTTAATGTATTAATCACCACTCATCATTCGCCACTCATTATTTATCAAAATATGAAAGTAGTAGTAGGAATATCTGGAGGCGTTGATAGCTCAGTGGCAGCCTACTTGCTCAAAGAGCAAGGGCACGAGGTGATTGGACTATTTATGCGAAATTGGCACGATACAGTTGGTACTCTTTCGGGCGAATGTTCGTGGGAGGACGATAGAGTGTTTGCTCGACTGACGGCACAAAAACTGGGTATTGAGTTTCACGAAGTTGATCTTAGTGTTGAGTATCGTCAAAGAGTTGTGGAGTATATGTTTTCGGAGTACGAAAAGGGACGCACGCCTAATCCCGACGTGTTGTGTAACCGTGAAATCAAATTTGACGTCTTTCTTAAGGAGGCACTAAAGCTCGGAGCCGAAAAAGTGGCTACTGGACACTATTGTAGAGTAGAGCAGAGAGCAGATGGTTACTATTCTTTACTTGCTGGGGTCGATAAAAATAAAGATCAAAGCTATTTTCTGTGTCAACTTAATCAAGAACAGTTGAGTAAGGCTTTGTTTCCAATTGGTCATCTCGAAAAGAGCGAAGTGCGTGAGATTGCTGCTCGTGAGGCGCTAGCAACAGCTACTCGTAAAGATTCACAAGGTATCTGCTTTGTTGGGAAGGTTGATTTGCCAATCTTTTTGCAACAAAAACTCAAAGCCAAAACTGGCGATATTATAGAAATTGGTAGTGATGCAGCCATTTTCGAACAACACGATTCAATCTTCGAACCATACCGCTATAGCCCAGAAATGGGTAAAAAAGTGGGAGAGCATAACGGCGCACACTTCTATACTATTGGGCAGAGAAAAGGGCTCGGAATTGGCGGTCACGTCGAACCACTCTTCGTAATTGCAATTGATGTCGTGCAAAATGTGGTTTACGTGGGCGAGGGCGATTCTCACCCTGGGTTATACCGCAAAGGGTTGTTTATGCGTGGAGAGGAGCTTCATTTTGTAAGAGATAATGCAAAAGAGGAGGGTCGGTATGATTTTCGCATACGTTACCGTCAACCGCTGCAAGGTGGAGTGCTCGAACTCAAAGAGGAGGGTGGGTACATCATCTTCGATGAACCGCAACGTGGAATTACGGCAGGACAGTTTGCTTCGTGGTATTGCGAAGAGGAGCTGTTAGGCTCAGCTGTAATTAATTCATAACTTACAATGGTTAATCTATTAACTACCATTCGCTAGTCGCAATTACCATTCACAGATCATATATAATAATGAAGAAAAGTAGAATAATTATTCTGGCGTTGTTTTGGGCAGTTCTTAGCGCAAAGGCTCAAGATAATATTGTTTTTGACAAAACATTACATAACTTCGGTACAATTGAAGAGAGTGCAGGAGAGGTTAGCCACACGTTTCATTATACTAACAAAGGCACTGAACCATTTGTTATTATTGACGTGATTAAAACCTGTGGGTGTACAAAATCAATATTTTCGAAAGAGCCTCTACTGTCAGGAAAATCAGACTCATTGACAGTTTTTTACGACCCCAAAGATAGACCCGGTAGAATTATTAAACCTATAAGATTACGAACAAATCAGGGCTTCTTGCTGCTCGAAATCGATGGTAATGTTAACCCTCGACCTCGAACAATTGAGGAGAACTACCCATTTATAGTAGGTGGTGGTGTGCTGCTCAATGGACTTGGTGTTACATCGCTTCAAGTACCTAGAAATGGTAGTAATTCAACAAAAATAGGAGTTGCAAATAGCAGTAACTCAGTTTCAGCATATGTTAGTATAGATTCATTATTGCTTCCCAAAGGGGTGAAGGCTACTGTTCTGAATACAAAACTAGATCCAAGAACCAAAACCGAGATAGTGTTCACAGTTGAAGGCGAGGTGTATGGAGAATTTAGCTATCAAATACCACTTACTATCAATGGTAAGTTAACTTCTGAGAAAGTTGCTATTGCTGGAGCTGTTGTCGATAACTTTGGGAGTTGGAGTGATAAGAAAAAGTTAGATGCCCCTAAAGCAAAGTTTGAAACTCACTTTATTAGAGCTGGAAAGGTGGAGGTAAATAAAACAGAGAAATTTAGCATAACAATAACCAATCAGGGTCGTGAGCCTTTGGAGTTTAGAGGAGTACGCTCTTCTGATAATATAGCAATAGAAATGCCTAAAACAGCAATTGCTGCTGGAGCTACCAAGACTATAAATTTTAGTTATACCCCATTTCAACAAGGTTATGATAGTCAGTGGATTCGTTTTATTGTTAACGATCCGCGAAACCCAAATCCCGAGGTGCGACTAGTTGCCGAGGTGATGTAGGATAATTAGTAAAAATAGAGATACAACAGAGCCGTTTTGCAATCAATTTGTGCAAAACGGCTCTATCTGTTTATAGGGTTGTCTAAAATAGCTATTATACTATACAATAGGTTTGATATATGCTCGGCGACGTTTGTGCTGAGTTCGTTCGAACGTTTCCCACTGTTTCTGCATCGTTTCGTTGCTCTCCAACTCAACATTGCTCTCAGCATATCTTGCTCCCATCTTTATCATTCCTTCAATACTCTCCTTCATTATTATTGCAGTCAATCCCTTATTCTGGTACTGTTCGCTAATGGCAATAAGCATCAAATCAACTACTTCACTCTTTTTGCCTTTGAGTGCTCTAAGCATACTTATCCAACCAAATGGGAACAATCTGCCCTTTGATTTTTGGAGTGCACGACTAAGCGACGGAAATGAAATACCAAAGCCAACCAAATTATCTTCGCTGTCAGCTATCAGACATATAAGTTCAAGCCTGACGATAGGTATATACATCTTAACGTAGTGATCAATTTGTCGTTGAGTCATCGGAGTAAATCCATAAAGTTTAGAGTACTCTTTGTTGATTAACTCAAAGATTTTTGTTGCCCAACCGCTCTTTATAAGCTCAGATGTTTTCTTGAATTTTATAACTCTGACATTAGATTTCTGAGCAACAATGTTAGCAAATTTCTCAATCCGAGTTGGCATTGTGCTAGGTATTGTGATTTTGAGTTCAATCCAATCAGCATCCTTCGTAAAGCCAAGTTTGCTCATAAACTCGCCATAGTATGGATAGTTGTAGAGCGTAGCCATAGTACCCAACTGGTCAAACCCCTCTATCAACATACCCTCTTCGTCCATATCGGTAAAGCCTAAAGGCCCGTGCATTGCATCTTTGCCTCGCTCCTTAAGCCGCTGTCCCGAACTGTCGAGAAGTGCTTTTGTTAACTCTATATCTTCAATGAAATCGAAAAAACCAAATCTACCTTCGTTCTTATTCCAAGTCTCGTTAGCTCGATGATTGATTATTGCACATATACGCCCTACAATCTCATTCTTATCGTTATACGCCAAAAAACACTGCATATCACAAAACTCTGATGCAGGATTCTTCTTAGGATTTAGTGTGGCGAGTTCGTCGGCCTCTAGTGTTGGAATAGCGTATGGGTGGTTGTTGTAGAGGTTGTTTTTAAAACGTACAAACTTTTTTAACTCCTTTTTTGTGCTAATTGGCACAACTGTTATATTACTCATAGATTATTTAAGTTGTAGAATATGTTGTGTTTCGTTTGCAAATATAGAAAAAAATACGCCAAAAAAAAAGCTGTTAAAATAATACGACCCTAACAGATTAATAAAGTGTCTATACTTAAATACTAAAAAAGTATTCAATTTCTATATAGTTATTAAGATT
>CAMTOL010000057.1 GCA_947074135.1 uncultured Rikenellaceae bacterium | reverse complement strand
GACTTGAATACTAAAAAAGTATTCAAGTTCTATATAGTGATTAAGATTACTATTCTTCAATAATTATCTCTTCAGTAGAAACACTAGTGGTAAGTTCTGTAAGTTTAGCTTGGCAATCAGCACTAAATATAAGAGCCATCTCCATCAATTTTGCTTGCTCGTCTTCACTCATTGTGTCGCCTGTTTCATCTGCAATGTTTTGAAGTTTTGTTTGGAATGCAGTTGCAAACTGTATATATTCATCGTAAGATGTAATGTTTACAAGTTCTTTGGTAGCTTCATTGAATGCCTTTTCGGTTTCGGTGAAAGTTTTGTTAGAACCACAAGATACTAGTGCAACAGCGCAAAGTGCAAGAAGTGAAAGGAAAATTTTTTTCATCTTTTTGTTTGGTTTTTGTTAGTAAAAAATATTTAAGTATTGGACGCAAATGTAAATAAAAACTTTCTAAAGGTAAATTTTTATTTTTTATTGTGTATTCTCTAATTAATTATAATGTCTGTTAGTGTTTCTGAGAGTTGCTTTTTGCAACATTCTTAATTCTTAGAAACGGTCTATAATCGACTTAATTGCATTTTCGCACTCAGTCATTGTGCCATAAAATTTCCCTCCTGCTGCATTTTTGTGTCCCCCTCCGTTAAAATGCTCGTTACATATGATATTTACATCGAGTTCGCCTATCGAACGGAGTGAAAGCTTTATGTGATCCTTGTTCTCAATTAATAGGGCAGAAAATACTACTCCTTGAACGGTCAATGGGATATTAACTACCCCCTCTGTGTCGCCTATTTTGTATTCAAACTTATCTTTTTCTTCGAGTGACAGTGTTATATAGGCACTCTTTTTAGGTAGATTTACTGTTAATTTGTCACTCAATAAGTAACCAGTTAGCTTTACTTTATTGAGTGTTTGGTTGTTAAATACCTCTCTATTTATACTCGCAATATCAATTCCTGTTGCCGCCAATTCGCTTACTGCTGTGTATAGTTCAGTGTTTAGGTTGCCAAACATAAAACCTCCTGTGTCTGTCATCATTGCAGTGTAAAGCGGAGTGGCAATGGTTGTGTCAATTGTTATACCTAGCTCTTTTATCAAAAGATATGCCAAAAAACCAGCCGAAGAACTCTGGGTTGAGTGGAACTCCAAGTCGAATTTTGGAGGATCTATATGGTGATCAACTAGAACCCTTGTGGCGCAAATATTACGCTCTAGTGCTTCGCTCATCTTTTCAAGACGGGTTGTATTGTTGAAATCGACAACAAAAATTAAATCGGAAGCAGCTAGGAAAGCCCCACACTCCTTTTCGTTGTAGGCAAAAGTTGTAACTGCTTTTTGAGTGTCTAAAAACTCCAAATAATCGGGCATAGAGTTTGGAACTATAATCCTTATGTCTTTTTGGGTGTTATTCTCAATTTTGAGAAGTGCTCTATATAGGGCAAGAGAAGAGCCTATTGCATCGCCGTCGGGGTTGGTGTGCGAGATAATGGCGATTCGTTTTGCGGAGTTGATAATATTAAAAAGTTGAGAAATTTTATCATTTGTAAATATTTTTTTCATATCTTTGGGTTGACCACTTTGTGAGTGGTTAAGTAATTATTTATAAAATTCCGAATTATAAGAATAGATTTATGAGTACAAATGTAAATATTTTTCGTCGTATTTGGCGTTTTTATTATGAAGGTTTTACTTCGATGACTGTTGGGAAAACTTTGTGGTTGATAATATTGATTAAGTTAGCGATAATGTTTCTAGTGCTGAAGATATTTTTCTTCCCCTCATTTTTAGGTGGAAAATCGAGCGAACAGAAAGCTGATTACGTGTCAAATGAACTTATTGAACGTTCAAATTAGAATATATTTTTTTTTATTTTACCTTAATTACAATTAGATATGGAAGACTTTAACTCAGTAGTTGACTGGAGTAGAGCAATGTTTGCTCTAACTGCTATCTATCACTATCTCTTTGTGCCGCTAACACTCGGACTTAGTTTTATCATTGCATTTATGGAGACTAAATACGTTAGATGTGGTGACGAGAAGTGGAAACGAATGACTAAATTCTGGATGAAACTCTTTGGAGTCAACTTTGCAATAGGAGTTGCGACAGGGCTTATTTTGGAGTTTGAGTTTGGGACTAACTGGAGTAATTACTCCTACTTTGTTGGCGATATTTTCGGTGCGCCACTCGCCATTGAAGGAATTTTTGCCTTCTTTATCGAGAGTACCTTTATTGCTATTATGTTCTTCGGTTGGAACAAGGTTGGCAAAAAAACTCACCTTACTGCAACGTGGATGACTGCTTTCGGAGCGTCACTTTCGGCCTTGTGGATATTGGTAGCCAACGCTTGGATGCAGTCGCCTGTTGGAATGGAGTTCAATCCTGCCACAGCTCGTAACGAGATGGTCGATTTTTGGGCGGTGCTTTTCTCTCCGGTTGCGATGAATAAGTTTTTTCACACCGTTACCTCGGCATTTATGCTTAGTGGTGTCTTTGTGATGGGTGTTTCTGCTTGGTTCTTGCTCAAGGGTAGAGAGAGTTGGTTGGCACAGAAGTCTATGAAGATTGGTGCTATCTTTGGACTTGTTAGTACTCTGCTTGTTATGTTTACAGGCGACGGTTCGGCAGTTCAGGTTTCGAAAGTGCAACCAATGAAATTAGCTGCAATGGAGGGACTCTATGAAGGGAAGACTAACGCGGCTTTGTCTATTGTGCCGGGTGTCGAGATACCTTCAGGTTTGTCGTTTTTGGCTTATCGTGATGCTGATGCTTATGTGGCTGGCATCAACGATATGGTAGAGGAGGCTCCTTATAGAATGGAGGCAGGTCGTGTGGCTATCGACCTCTTTGCTCAGTATAAAGATGCGCAGAGAGTTGGCGATACTGAAGCGATGAACGAAATTGCTGAAATATTTAAAGATGAGGAGTTTAAGAAGGAGTACTTTGCTAATTTTGGTTATGGTTATTTGAACTCGCCCGAAGATATAGTGCCTCCAGTTGGACTTACTTATTGGAGCTTTAGGGTGATGGTTGGACTTGGTATGTGGATCTTTTTGCTCTTTATTGTTTCGTTGTGGTATAATCGTGGCGGACGGCTCGAACGAATCCCACGACTATGGCTCTATCTATTCCTTTGGGCTATTCCATTGGCTTATATCGCCTCGCAAGCTGGTTGGGTCGTTGCCGAAGTTGGTCGCCAACCGTGGACAATTCAAGGACTGCTGCCAACGGTTGCAGCTGTTTCGAGAGTTGAGGCTTCGAGCGTTGAGATTACGTTTTGGTTGTTTGCAGTGTTGTTCACAGTGCTGCTGATTGCTGATGTTACAATACTTAGTAAACAGATTAAGAAAGGGCCTTCTGATAATTGATAATTTCTTGGGTAATCAATAGGTGGAGCTGTTTTTTCTCTACTCTACCTTTTTGAAAGAAATCGCAATTATTACATAATATTATTAGATTAAAAATCACAAACACAAAATGGAATACACATTTTTACAACAATATTGGTGGGCGATTATTTCGCTACTGGGAGCTTTGCTCGTCTTTTTGATGTTTGTCCAAGGTGGGCAATCGTTGATTGGGTATGTGTCTAAGAATGATACCGAACGCACTATGATAGTCAATGTGCTAGGACGTAAATGGGAATTAACCTTTACCACGCTAGTTACCTTTGGTGGTGCTTTCTTTGCATCGTTTCCGCTGTTCTACTCAACAAGCTTCGGGGGTGCTTATTATGTATGGATGGCGATACTGCTGGTTTTTGTTATTCAGGCTGTTGCTTATGAGTATCGTTCGAAGGCGGGTAATTTCTTAGGTCGCAAGACTTATGATGCTTTTTTAATGATTAATGGACTTGCTGCTCCTTTCTTGATTGGGGCTGCTGTCGGAACTTTTTTTACTGGAGCTAATTTCACTGTCGATTTCGCACGAATTGGTAACTATGCAGCAGGTGAGAATATTATATCGCAGTGGGAGTCGCCTTGGCGTGGACTTGAAGCACTGACTGATGCTCGAAACTGGGCTTTAGGTTTTGCGTTGATATTCCTTACTCGCACTCTAGGGGCTTTGTATATTATCAATTCGGTTGACGATGATGCAGTTGTCGAAAGGTGTCGTCGTGTGATTTGGCTAGCTGCTCCAGCGTTTGTTGTGTTGTTGCTTATCTTTTTGTTTACAGCAGTATTTGGAATATTTACCTCACCTATCTTTTTGGCGATGCTACTTGTTGGGGTATTGTTGGTTGTTTGGGGGCTTTTTATTACTCTTTTCAAAGGGAACAAGCGAGGCATTTGGAGTGTTGGAGCTGGTACGGTAGTGGCAGTCTTTACGCTACTACTTTATGTTGGATATACAGGTTCTTACTACCCTTCGTTAGTTGATTCGGCAAGTTCGCTCACTATTTATAATAGTAGCAGCAGTGAATACACGCTAACGGCGATGAGTTATGTGTCGCTAGGTATTCCGTTTGTTGTAGCCTATATTTGGTGGGCTTGGTGGGTGATGAACCGCAAGAAGATGACCAAAGAGGAGGTTGAGAACGATGGTGAACATCTTTATTAATTCATAGATTCACAATTATTTGATTGCCATAGCTGTTTGTGGCTAGTGGTTCAAGTAATTTACATTACAGGTAGGCAACCTCTTTGAAGTAATATTCACGGAGGTTGTTTTCTTTGTCGATTAGAGTTATAATGCCAGTGTGGGGGTCAACATCGCCGATTTTAGCCTCGAAACGTCCGTTTGTGTCTTCGTATGGAAAAAATCCCTCGCGTCGGTATAGTCTATTGCAGAACTCTGAGTGAAGCTCCTCTATGCTGCAATTATACAGTCCTGAGAATTTATCGCAAAATATCTCTAAGACTCTCTCGGGAGTAGAATCCACAGCTCCTAAACTATGCAGTGAAGTTGGGTTGCCTGCGCTCTGTTCAAACTGAGTTTGACGCACATTAATACCAACCCCAATTATAGTCTTGCTCAAATACTCGCTCGAAAATGAGTGCTCAATCAGCATACCAGAGATCTTTTTGTCGGCAACATATATATCGTTAGGCCACTTAATTGTTACCTTCTCGACCCCGAAACTCTCGATAGTCTGAGCTGTCGCAATTGCCGAAATCATAGAAAGCGAAAATTGCTCGCGAACCAAAATGTGAGTAGGTTCAACGACCAGCGAAAACATTAGATTTTCGCCCTCGCTACTTACCCATTTGTTGCCCCTCTGTCCACGTCCAGCACTCTGAAAACGTGCCGTAATTATATCTCCGTTTTTGTACTGTGACTCTGTTGCTGTGTCGTTTGTCGATGCTAAAGTGTCAAAAGTGTGAATGTTATATTTCATTGTCTGTGAAAAGTTTTGCATTAAGGTAATGTAAAAATACCAAAAAAATCCGTATCTTTGTCCGATATGGTTTTTTTATTGAGCCAAAACTAAACTTTGTACAATAAAAACAGCAGAATTTAGTTCTAATCAATAAGACAATAAGAATAGATGTCAGTATGATACTGACAATTATTCGAATGACTCAAAAGTAAATAGTTCTAACATAATAATTTTGAAAAAATGCAACAATCTATTGACACTTACGATTTTAAAGGTAAAAAAGCAATTATTCGTGTGGATTTCAATGTACCTCTCGATGCCTCGTTCGCAGTGACCGATGACACTCGTATTCGTGCAGCTGTTCCTACAATCAAAAAAGTTCTTGCTGGCGGTGGAGCAGTGATTCTTATGTCACACCTAGGTCGCCCGAAAGGAGTAACTGATAAATTTTCGCTAAAACATATTATCGCAACTGTTGAAAAACTTATCGGAACAAAAGTTCAGTTTGCTGACGACTGCCAAAAAGCAGAAAACGAAGCTGCCGCTCTTCAACCGGGTCAAGTACTGTTGCTCGAAAACCTACGCTTCTACGCAGAAGAAGAGGGCAAAGCTCGTGGACTAGCCGAAGATGCTAGCGACGAAGAGAAAGCAGCTGCTAAAAAAGCTATTAAAGAGTCGCAAAAAGAGTTCGTTAAAAAACTTGCCTCTTATGCTGATTGCTACATCAACGACGCTTTTGGTACTGCTCACCGTGCTCACGGTTCAACTGCGCTAATCGCTGAATACTTCCCTAATGACAAAATGTTTGGTTACATTATGGAAAACGAGTTGAAAGCTATCGATTCAGTGCTTAAAAATTCAGAAAAACCATTTACAGCAATCCTTGGTGGCTCTAAAGTTTCAACTAAAATCACAATTATCGAAAGCCTAATGGAAAAGGTTGATAACCTAATCCTAGGTGGTGGTATGACATATACATTCAAAGCAGCCCTTGGTGGTAGCGTAGGTGACTCGATTTGCGAAAAAGACCAATTCGAAACAGCCCTTCGCATCCTAGAAGTTGCAAAACAAAAAGGTGTTAACGTTGTTCTTGCAACCGATGCTCTTTGTGGTGATGCTTTCTCTGACGATTGTAAAAAACAAGTTTGTCCAGCGGACTCTATTCCAGCAGGTTGGGAGGGTATGGACATCGGACCAGATACAATGGTAGCATTTGCTGAGGTTATCAAAAATTCGAAAACAATACTTTGGAATGGTCCTGTAGGTGTGTTCGAAATGCCATCGTTCTCGAAAGGCTCTCGTGCAGTTGCTGAAGCTATCGTTGAAGCAACTAAAAATGGTGCTTACTCGCTTATCGGTGGTGGCGACTCAGTGGCTTGTATCAACCAATTCGGTATGGCTGACAAAGTTAGTTATGTATCGACTGGTGGTGGTGCATTGCTAGAGTATATGGAGGGTTTAGAGCTTCCAGGCGTAGCAGCAATTCGTAAATAACGTAAAATTCGGTTTTCTCTGCCTTGCATCGTTATTTTTGTGCAGTCACGTACCATTAGTACGCTCCTTTCAAAAATAACTTGCGGCGTTGATAAAACACAAATTTGACGTCATTTGTCTAGAATGAATTTTAGAGAGGTTTATAGGTAAAAATTTTGGGGGACATTTTTCAAAATGTCCCCCAAAATTTTAGGCGAGTACTTTGTACTCGATGACCTAGAGAGGTTAAACAGTAAAAGTTTTTGGTGCAGCTTTTTAAAAAAAGCTGCGATGAGAGGCTGATTAAAGTAATAACATAAAATCCAAATCTCACAAAGCGCAAATCCGAAGGATTTGTAAGACTGTGAAGCAGTTATACCAAACCTCTACTTTTAATTCAAGCAAATTTGACGTTACTTAACCTTAATAATGATATGCAAAAAGACTTTAACTTTACAAGTTGAGGTCTTTTGTTTTTTTTATGTTTGGCGTGGTGTGAATTTTGGAGTTAACTTTGTCATATCATAATATTAACGTATCTTTGTCGTTTGAAATAGAAACAAATCAAAAAAAAGAAAAAACTACAAAAAGATGAAAGTAGCAGTTTTTGGAGCAACCGGACTCGTTGGTGGAGTGATGCTCAAAGTTCTTGAAGAACGTAATTTCCCTGTAACAGAATTAATCCCTATTGCGTCGGAGCGTTCGGCTGGTAAACAGATTGAATTTAAGGGTAAACAATATACAGTAGTAACTCCAGATCAAGGTCTTGAGATGAAACCTGAAGTAGCACTATTTTCAGCTGGTGGTCAGACATCACTTGATTGGGCTGAAAAATTTGCAGCGGTGGGTTGTTATGTTATCGACAACAGCTCGGCTTGGCGTATGGATCCAACTAAGAAGTTGGTAGTTCCTGAAATTAACGCTTCGACGCTTACTGCTGACGACAAAATCATAGCAAATCCTAACTGTTCGACAATTCAGATGTTGGTAGCTCTTGCTCCACTTCACGAAGCATACAAAATTCGCAGAATTGTGGTTTCGACCTATCAAGCCGTTACAGGTACTGGCAAAAAAGCCCTTGATCAGTTGAATAACGAGAAAGGTGGCAATATGGAGGGTGATATGGCGTATCCATATATTATTGAGCAGAACTGTTTGCCTCACTGTGATTTGTTTACAGAGAATGGTTACACTAAGGAGGAGATGAAACTTGTTAATGAGACTCACAAAATACTTGGTGATCCATCTATTAAAGTGTCGCCTACTGCGGTTCGTGTGCCAGTAGTTGGTGGACATAGTGAAAGTATCAATGTTGAGGTGGAACAGCCATTCACAATGAGTGCGGTTCGTTGGTTGTTGGAGCATAGCGAGGGTATTGTGGTTATGGACAATCCAGATAATAAAGAGTATCCAATGCCACGCTATTTGAATGGTCGCAATGAGGTGTTTGTTGGTCGTTTGAGAGCAGATATTTCGAATCCACAAGCTATCAATATGTGGGTTGTGGCTGATAATCTACGTAAAGGAGCTGCAACAAATGCTATTCAGATTGCCGAATATGTTGTGGCTAACTTTTTGAGCTAGAATCTTGTTTGGATTGTGAGTCAGTAATGACAGTTTGGCTTTTTTGTTATATACTTACCGTAGTGTAATTTGAATAATCAAATTTCAATGACTGCAAAACAGATATATAGAAAGGTTTTGTATGGTTTAAAAATGGTGCTTATTGCGCCATTTTTGCTTTTGATAAAACTCTATCAGTGGTGTATCTCGCCACTGTTCCCTTCGGTGTGCCGCTTTACGCCTACCTGTTCGCAGTATGCAATCGATGCTTTTAAAAAGTATGGTCCAATAAAGGGGTTGATTAAGACGATTTGGCGAATTATGAGGTGTAATCCCTGGGGTGGGCACGGACACGACCCAGCTTAGGCAATTAATAATTGACAATGAATAATTCGCAATTCAATATTTAGAATTCAAAATTAAAAAAGTAACTTTGTGCGTCAAATTTAGAAGAAAGAAAACAGTATGCGCCAAAAATTAATAATAGCACTCGCTATTTTAACCCTTTTTGCTGCTCCAATAGCACCAAAAGCTCAAAACGATATTAAGAAACCTAAGCTTGTAGTCAATCTATCTATTGCAGGTATGAGATATGATTATCTGCTCAAATTCAGAAATCTGATGGGTGAGGGTGGATTCAAAAGGTTAATTAATGAGGGTGCGTTGTGCGAACGAACGATAATTGATTATATAGGTACATCTACTCCCTCTGGTCTTGCTTCTATTGCAACAGGGGCTTCGCCTTCGTCGAATGGAGTTATAGGTAGCCACTGGTTCGATTATACGACAGGAGAGAAGATCTCGCTAACCTATGACAAAAACGTTAGAACCATCGGTGCAGATGAGTTAGATGCTCAGGTATCTCCTCGCGCTATGGTTGCATCTACGATTGGCGACTGCATAAAAGATGTTTCTCCAAACTCAAAAGTTATCTCGATTGCCACTGAACCAAACTCTGCTGTTATTGCAGGCGGATTCTCAACTGATGGCGCTTACTGGATTAGTCCTCGTGATGGCAAAATGGTATCATCGTCTTACTATGTTGATAGATTGCCCGATTGGGTCGTGGAGTTTAACACTAAAGGTTTGGCCGATGTTTTTAGCTTTAAAAAATGGAGAACTAGTCGCCCAAGCTCCCAATACTATAATGTGCTTAGAAGCGATATTGAAATAGGTGATGATAATGTTAGTTCTGACATCCTAAGTCGTAAGAAATATGATTATCAGAGACTTATTAGCTCTCCAGGTGGAAATGCACTTATTAAAGATTTTGTGGTTCAAACTGTAGTGGCTGAGAATCTAGGTGCAGATGATGCTACTGACTATTTGACCGTAGTCTTTGATACGCCCTCGATTGTTTCAAAAAAATATGGCACAAAATCAATGGAGATTGAAGATCTGTATTATCGACTTGATGATGAGCTGACATCTCTTTTGTCGTTTCTTGATAACTGGGTTGGACGCGAAAACTTATTGATTGTTGTTACCTCTCCTCACGGTGCATCAGATCCTGTTATTGAGAGCAGTAAATTGCCTGGAGGTCAATTTTCAGCTATACAGTTCTCGATGTTGATGAATGGTTTCTTGGGTGCACAATTAACAGATAAGATTGATAAAGATAAGTTTGATAAGGTTAGTGGTGACCCTCGTTGGATACTAGACTTTTCGAATAATCAAGTCTATCTAAACCGTCGTCGAATCTTTGACGCTGGACTCTCTATTAGCGAAGTGCAACGTATGGTTGCCGAGTTTGCTATCCAGTTTCGTGGCGTTGCCGAAGCCATTACTGCTTCAACTATGCAGAGTTCGCAGTTTACAGAAGGAACTATGGGTATGGCGCAAAGAAGCTATTTTGCACGTCATTCGGGCGACGTGGTACTCAATTTGCTTCCTGGTTGGATAGTTGAGAGCAGTGACATTAGTGATAGTGGTTCGCCCTATATCTATGATACTCACGTGCCGTTGATATTTTGGGGAGGTGCTATCTCTGAACAAAATGTGTTGAGAGATGTGAAAATTGAAGACATTGCACCTACTATTGCGCATATTGTTGGGGTTGCACCTCCAAATGCAGCCTCAGGTACTCCGATAACTGAAGTTTACAGAAAGAATTAAAAAGTTAATTTCAAGTGAGGTTTTAAAGCAACCACTCGTCCAAATATTTGTAGAATAATTATAGTGATTGCTAAACAAAATAGATAAAATGACTGATAAAGAGAAAGAGATTGTCGAAACTTTTGAATTGATGCCAGATTGGCTCGATAAATACGACTACATAATCGAAAATGCCGACTCACTGCCTCCTATTGATTCGAAAAAACGAACTGATAGCTATCTAATAGAGGGTTGTCAGAGTCGTGTGTGGATTGATGCCGAACTGCGTGAGGGTAAAATGTATATCACTGCCGATAGCGACGCAATAATTGTTAAAGGAATTGCGGCGCTGTTGGTCGAGGTACTCATCGG
>CAMTOL010000056.1 GCA_947074135.1 uncultured Rikenellaceae bacterium | reverse complement strand
GTTTGCGCAAATATAATAAAATAAATGAAAAATACATTAATTATCGGAAGTTCTAACATAGACCTAATTGCAAAAATAAGCAGAATTCCATTCCCCGGAGAAACAGTTGGAGGAGGTGAATTTATGCAAACATTCGGAGGAAAAGGTGCTAATCAGGCTGTTGCAGCAGCTAGATTAGGAGCAAATGTCACCTTCGTAACATCACTAGGTAATGATGAGTATGCAAAGCTTTTTTTGCAACACTTGATTAATGAAGGTATAGATGTTAGTTGTATTGCTCATTCAAGTGAATTACCCACAGGAAATGCACTAATAATGGTTTCCAAAGAGGGGGAAAACTGTATAGCTGTTTCGCCAGGCGCAAATGGAGAATTGAACGAGGATAATCTAAAAATGTTAGACCTATCGCTCTTCGACACAGTGTTGCTTCAATCCGAGATCCCATATCAGACTAATAAATATATAGCGAGTAAAGCTGCTAAAAATGGCGTAAAAATTATACTAAACCCAGCACCTGCTTGCCCAATTGATGCAGAATTTATGAGTATCATAGATTTATTGGTAGTCAATGAGAGTGAGGCCGAAATGATTTCGGGATATAAAATGGATAATATTGAGGTGTGTGCTCAGAAATTGATTGAAATGGGAGCAAAATCGGTTATTGTAACTCTCGGTTCTAAAGGAGCCTATTATAAGAATAACGAAGAGGACTATTACATCAATTCATTTAAAGTTGATGTGGTTGATACAACGGCGGCTGGTGATACTTTTTGCGGTGCATTGACTACAGTAGATGTTATTAATCACCAAGCTCTAGAGTTTGCCTGTGCTGCAGCTGCTTTATCTGTTACAAGAAACGGAGCACAATGCTCTATTCCCACTATAAATGAAGTTAAAAATTTCTTAAGTAATGTATATTGTTAATAATTATTCTCTAGCTGTTGCACTATGTGTGATAACAATGCTTTGTTGGGGATCATGGGGTAACACCCAGAAAATGGCTAAAAATTGGCGATTCGAACTATTCTATTGGGATTATGTGATTGGCATTCTTCTCTTCTCTTTGATTACAGCCTTTACACTAGGCTCAATTGGCGATAGTGGGCGACCTTTTATCGAGGATATAACTCAACTCGATTCGAACAATATGCTTAGCGCCTTTATTGGAGGCGTGATTTTCAATGCATCTAACATACTACTTACTGCATCAATGTCAATCTCAGGTATGGCAGTTGCTTTTCCACTAGGAGTTGGGTTAGCTTTGGTTTTAGGAGTTTTTATAAATTATTTTTCGACCCCAAAAGGCGATCCATTACTACTCTTTATTGGAGTGATTCTAATCATAATAGCAATTATCTTCAATGGTATTGCTGCCTCTAAAAATGGAGCAAACAAGGGTGCAAAAAAAGGAATATGGCTCTCTGTTGCTGCTGGGGTGTTGATGTCAACGTTCTATCGTTTTGTAGCATCAGCTATGGACCTCGAAAATTTAGAAAATCCAGCATCTGGAATGGCATCACCCTATACCGCCTTTTTTATCTTTGCTATTGGTATCTTTGTTAGCAACTTTTTGTTTAACTCTTATATTATTAAACGTCCGTTTGCAGGCAAACCGTTGAGCTACAAAGACTATTTTGCAGGAGGAATAAAACTACACCTCATAGGAGTACTTGGAGGCTGCATCTGGGCTTTGGGTACAATTCTTAGCTATATTGCCGCAGGAAAAGCAGGGGCTGCTATATCATACGCTTTAGGTCAGGGAGCACCTATGATTGCTGCAATATGGGGTGTCTTTGTGTGGCGTGAGTTTAAAGGGTGTAGTCGTTCTATTTCATCGCTTATCGCTATGATGTTTCTCTTCTTTATCATTGGTTTATCTTTAATTGTAATTGCTGGAATATGAAAAAAATCATCTATCTTATCTTAGCATCTGCCCTTGTGGGGTGTGGTGCAACAGAACAAAAAACACAAAGCTCGTTACCTACAAGTGTGACTATGTCCAAAGAGGTACTTTTGGACAAAATCAAAGGGGGATGGGCTGGTCAAACTATCGGTTGCACCTATGGTGGACTTACCGAATTTAAGTACAACGGCACTATGATACAAGACTATGTAAAAGTCGAGTGGCGTGACTCGTTAATCAAATGGTGGTATGACAATGCACCAGGATTGTATGACGATGTGTATATGGATGCAACTTTTGTAAAAGTTTTTGAGCGTAGCGGACTTGATGCATCAGTTGAAGAGTTTGCAGATGCCTTTGCAAATGCAGAATATCCTCTTTGGCACGCAAATCAAGCGGCACGTTACAACATTCTTAATGGAATAAAAGCACCAGATTCGGGTAACTGGAAACATAATTTTCACGCAGACGATATTGATTTTCAAATCGAAGCTGACTTTGCTGGATTAATGTCGCCAGCTATGGTAAACTCAGCAATTGAAATATGCGATAAAATCGGGCACATTATGAACTACGGTGATGGATACTATGGTGGCGTTTTTGTTGCCTCAATGTATTCTCTTGCTTTTGTGAGCGACGATATTGAACTTATTGTTAACGAGGCTCTTAAAACAATACCTGAAAATAGCAACTTTTATAAGTGCATAGCAGATGTGATAAAATATCATAAAGCCTATCCAAATGATTGGAAACAGACCTGGTTCGAGATGCAAAAAAGATGGACAGAAGATCTATATTGCAGTGCATTTATCGCTTTCAATATAGAAGCAAAAATCAATGCAGCATATATTGTAATGGGACTGCTGTATGGCGAAGGTGACTTTACTAAAACTATGGATATCTCGATGCGATGTGGTTACGACTCAGACTGCAACCCAGCAAATGCAGCAGGTATCTTGGCTACAATAATTGGATACAACAACATTCCTAAAGAGTACCTGACAAGCGTTCAGATTGTCGAAGATATAGATTTCGTACACACCTACGCTTCATTGAACGATATCTACAAGATGAGCTACAATCAAGCCTTGAATATGATTGCTCGCGAAGGTGGTAGAGTTGAACAAAACAGTGTCGAGATTCCTGTTCAAGTTCCACAAACCGTTCCTTTTGAATTGAGTTTTCCTAATTACTACCCTTCAAGATATTTAGCATTCAACAAATCATTGGAACATTTAGAACCTTTTGAGTTTGAAGGAGTTGGCATTGTTTTTAATGGCGAGGTATCAGGCGATAATAATTATATTGCTATAATTGAGCTTATTGTTGATGGCGAAGTAATCGAAAAGGCTAATCTCCCTGTTGATTTCGCTAAACGCCGCCACGAAATCTCATACTGTTTCGAACTACCGCAAGGTAATCACACAGCATCAATAAAATGGTTAAATCCACAGAAAGGTGCAAATATCTTTATTTCAGATATCATTTCTTACACTATAACAAACAAATAACAAATTTTTAATCTGAGTTTTATTTTAGACTTTTAATGTAATGACAAGTTTTTAATTGTAACTTTTGCGGACGAAATAAACACTGTTCGACCTCTAAATCTTGATTAACAACTACTCTATTACTTTAAAAGTCGATTAAAACTTCAAAAAACCTGAAACAAAATGAAAAAGTTTTACACTTTCATTATTGCAGTTTTGTGCAGTTTGTGCGTAAACGTTTACGCACAACAACTGACAATTCAAGGAACTGTGATTAATGCAGATGACAACGAAGCTGTGATTGGTGCAGTTGTCAAAGTTCAGAACACTCCGTCTAATGCTGTTTCAACAGACATAAACGGTGTATTCTCTATCAAAGCCAACAAAGGAGATGTTTTGGCCATCTCATTCTTTGGTCTTGAAACTCAATATATTGAGATACAAGACAACTCTCGACTCTCAATTCAAATGCAGCCAAGCGCAGAAGATATCGAAACAGTTGTAGTGACTGCTCTAGGTATTAAACGATCTGAAAAAGCACTTGGATACTCAGTTCAGAATGTATCTGGCAACGAACTACAAAAAGTTAAAGGGGTAGATGTAGCAACATCTCTTACGGGAAAAATATCAGGTGTATTGGTTAAAAACTCAACTGATTTTGGAGCAAGTCCAAGTGTTTTGGTTCGTGGTGAGAATCCACTTATCGTAATTGATGGTGTACCTTATCAAAATATGACAATGCGCGATGTTGCCGCAGATGATATTGAATCAATGAGTGTACTAAAAGGAGCAACCGCATCTGCTCTCTATGGTTATCGCGGTGCAAATGGTGCTATTATGATTACCACAAAAAATGGCAGCTCTGGCACAAAGGGACTTACTGTAGATCTTTCAACTAACACTATGTTTTCAGCTGGCTATCTAGCAATTCCTGAAAAACAGAGCTTATATGGTCGAGGTGATAATGGTGTTTACAAACAAACTGCAACTGGCAGCTGGGGTCCTGCAATGGATGGACAAATGGTTCTTCAATGGAATCCTATCTCGAAACAAAACGAGTTGATGCCATACCTACCTGTTGGTGCAAATAACTTCAACAACTATTTAGAGCAAGGATATATTACAAACAACAATGTATCTATTGCATATCAAGATAATATGTTTGCACTTCGCAGCTCATTAAACTGGACTCAAAACAAAGGTCAATACCCAAACTCAACATTCGACAAATATAGCTACACCATTGGAGGTGATTTGAATTTGGATAAGTTCAAAATGTCGGTAAATGCCGCATATCACAAACAAACATCGCCAAATATTGGTTTTAACGGTTACACATCTTATGACCCAATGTACACTCTTTTGATTTGGAGTGCATCGGATTACAATTTGATGGACTACAAAGATTATTGGTTAGTTCCTGGCGTTTCGCAAAACTGGACTCTAGATAGCAATAACAACCCATATTTCGACAGATATCAAAAAGTTAAAGAGATTGACCGCAATATATTTAACACATCTCTTAACTTGAGTTATGATATTACTGATTGGTTGAAAATCTCGGTTCGTTCTGGTTTGGACTTCTATATGGACCGTCAAGACATAAAAGTATCGACAGGTTCTTTGCAATCTACAGGTAACACAGGTGTAGGCGTAAATGGCAACAAGGCTACTTGGCTAGGTGGAGGAAAACTAGGTGCTTATGCAACAGGTCGCACATCTGGTTGGAGTATGAACAACGATTTGATATTGTCGTTCGACAAAACTTGGGGTGATTTTACTGTTGAAGCACTTGCAGGGGGTACAATTTTTTACAAAAAAGACGATGCTATGTGGGGTAACACTAACGGAGGATTGTCTATTCCTGAATACTACTCGCTTAAGGCATCAGTAAACCCTATTTCAGTCGGTTCGGAATCCTATGCACAACAGGTAAATTCTATCTACGGACGCTTAGGAGTTTCTTGGAAAAGAACTGTTTTTGTTGAAGGTACTGTACGTAACGACTGGAGCTCTACCCTACCCGAATCTACTCGCTCTTATTTATATCCTTCAGTAGCAGCAAGTTTTGTTGTTTCAGAACTTATACCTGATTCTAAAAAATGGCTAGATATGCTTAAAGTTCGCGGAAGTTGGACTGTATCTAAAACTCCTGCTGGAATCTACGATATTAACAATAACTACAATGTATCGAATCCAGCTTGGGGTTCAATATCATCAGCCTCTTATCCTAGCACAATTAACAGCAATATTGTTCGTCCACAGTCTGCAAATACATTCGAGGTTGGTCTTCAAGGAATGTTCTTTAAAAATCGTTTAATGGTCGATATGTCATACTACGACAAATTGATGTATGATTTCTTGATTAGAGGTACTATCTCATCAGCTTCTGGATTCTCAAATACTTACATAAACAGTCAAGAGCAACGCTCTAGACGAGGTTGGGAGGTCACTCTTAATGCAGTTCCTGTTCAAACAAAAGACTGGGTATGGAATTTAAACCTAAACTGGTCAACTTATGCAACCTACTATACTCAACTTGACCCTGAATTCTCTGCTGATAATCCTTGGGTGAAGGTTGGCGAGCGAGTTGACGCCTATGTTCTTAAGGACTATGCTCGTGACAACGAAGGTAACCACATCTTTGCAAATGGTATTATTCAATATAATCCATTTTCAACCAACTATGGTTGGTCTGATCCTGACTGGATTTGGGGTGTTACCTCTGATTTGACTTGGAAAGATCTTACTCTTACCATTTCGGTAGATGGTCGTGTTGGCGGTCTTACAAATACTCTTACTGAATCGTATATGTGGACTTCGGGAGCTCACCCAAATTCACTTACTGAAGCTCGCGCTAAAGACGTTGCCAACCCAGGTTCAAAGAACTTTATTGGAAATGGTGTAAAAGTAGTTTCTGGTACGGTTAAATATGACCCTTATGGAAATGTAATATCAGATGATCGTGTATTTGCTCGTAATGACGTAGCTACTACCTACAACACTTATGTTGGATCAATGCACGCTGGAACAGCTTGGGGTGGATCGGGTACTCCTGCCGACTGCTATTCAACAACATTCTTCAAACTAAGAGAGTTGGCTATCACCTATAGATTACCTCAAAAATGGGTTTCTAAATGGGCAAAATCAGTTTCAGTAGGTATTACAGGACAAAATCTACTTATGTGGGCTAAAGACTTTAAATACTCTGACCCTGATGGTGGTGTTGAAAACTTCTCTGACCCATCAGTACGTTACGTAGGTTTCAACATTAAATTTGTATTCTAAGTAAAGTAAATTGTTAAAAAGAACAAAAAAATGAAAAAATTATCAATATATTTATTAAGCACCATTGCTCTGTTAGCTTCTAGCTGTCAAGGATTTATGGATATAAATACCGATCCAGATGCAACAACTAAAGTTACACCAGAAATGTTAGCTACGGGGATTATGTTAACATCGTTTAAGTATTCTGGTGACTGCAAAGCATATATAGGCACAAGCTGTTTGCCTAAATATGTGGCATACCTAAACGAAGGTGCTTACGGTCCTCAATATAATCAAATCGGAGGTGGAAGTTTCTCTACTTATTCAGTTTGGCCTAACGCCGACGATATGGTAAACTACGCTACACAAACTGTAGGTATAACAGGTTATCAAGAAGCATTCAAGGGTCTTGCTCTTTTTATAAAAGCATATAATGGTTATCGTATGACTATGCTAATGGGTGACATTCCGTACTCTGAAGCAGGAAAGGGATTAAATGGTAATACTACACCAAAATATGACTCTCAAGCAGATGTATTTGTTTCCATATTAGCTGATTTAGAAGAAGCTGCATCATTTTTCGATAAAGCTACCAACATTCTAAATGGTGACATCATTTTCAATGGTGATGTAACTAAATGGGCTAAAGCAGCTCGTGCAATGCAACTTAAAGTAATAAATGCTTTGGGCGATAAAGCTTCTGCAACTCAAATTGCTAGATTTGGTACAATTGTTTCACAAGGTGGATTAATGAACGGTGTAGATGATAATATGACTTTGAAATACAACGCAAATTCAAACTCTCAACACCCTATGTATAACCAACCGATATTTACTCCTTACACAGTTATTTCGGATATTATGGTTGCTGAATTGAAAAAACTTAATGACAGACGTTTGTTCTACTTTGCTGACCCTGCCGAAAAATTAACAAGCGAAGGTGCAGCTCAAAATGATTATAGCGCATATGTTGGAGCAAATCCAGTTGAGGCTCGCGAAAGTCTAGGAAATAAAATGCTAAACAAAGAGTTTTCGAAGATTAACAGTCGCTATATGTCACTTCAAAATGGAGACCCTTACCTAATTCTAACATACGCTGAGCAGCAACTCATTATTGCAGAAGCAATTGAGAAAGGTTGGTTAAACGGCAACTCTCAAAGCTACTACGAAAGTGGAGTCGAAGGTGCACTTATGACTGTTTCACAATATGATCTTAATAATCAGTACAACCATCAAATGCCGATTACTGTTGATTATATCTCTGGTTACTTTACTGGCGAAGCGGCTTTTAAAGCAACTACAGCCGACAGATTGAAACAAATTTGGATGCAACGCTATTTGATTAATTATCTTCAAGATGGAACTCAAGCTTACTGGGATTTCCGCAAGAATGGCTACCCTGCATTTCCAAACGACCCTGCAACTAGTATGAATGCAGGTTATACTGACCGTTTCCCAATGAGATGGACATATCCTAGCTCAGAGAATCAAGCAAATCACGAAAATTATGTTAGCGCACTAACATCGCAGTTTGGTTCAGAAAACGATATCACCAATAGTTTTATGTGGTTATTGAAATAGTTTATTAGCGTGTTTTCTGAATTAATAATATATTCTTAATTTAGAAAATAGGTTAGGTAAATTAAACTATAATGTTTAGATTGGAGATCATATTCAAAGTTGAGTTATTCATCGAATATGATCTCCTTTTTTTTATTTAATTATATTAATTGAGATATTATGAAACGAATATTAATCTTTATTTTACTATTTGCTAGTTGTATTACATTAACCTACTCTCAAAATATACATATCAAGGTTAAAGGAAAAGTTAGTTGCGGTAAAAATTCAATTGCCAATGTTGCGGTTACTGATGGCATCAATATAGTGAAAACCAATGCAAAAGGCGAATATTCGCTACAAACCACCTCGGCTCAGAAATATGTTTATTACTCGCTTCCCAGTGGTTATCAATGGTATTCCGAGATGGGAGTACCACAGTTTTACAAGAAAATTGACTCACAGAAATCAGTTCAGAATATTGATTTTGAGTTGATTGAAGATAAGGTTGATCGCAGCCGATACTCGTTTGTTGTACTGGGAGATCCACAAATTTTTGAATATGATGAGCTTCCAAGTTTTCAAGCAATAATTGATGACCTCAAAGAATATGTAACATCTGATTTTACTCATATGTTCTCCCTAGGGGATAATATTTTTGAGAAATTCGAACTTTTCGAGCCCTATAAAAAGATTATGTCACAGATTGGACTACCATTTACAGCTGTGATTGGTAATCACGATATGGATTACAACGAAAGAAGCGATGACAATTCAGACGAAACCTTCTCTAACACCTTCGGACCATCACACCATTCGTTTAACATTGGCAATATTCACTATGTTGTACTTAAAGATGTGTTTTACACTGGTTATAGCTATCGTTATATTGGTTATATATCCGAAAAACAGTTGTCTTGGCTAGAGAAAGACCTTGAGAATGTAGAAAAGGGTTCTACAGTTGTTGTTGCAGTTCATATCCCAACAAAAAATGAGAAAGGAGATGAAAACATAGTTAAAAATGCACCTGCTTTATATAAAATATTAGAAGGCTACAACACTCATATTATTGCGGGGCATACTCACACACAATACAATAACATTATCAGCGAAAATATATTTGAGCACACCCATTCTGCAGCTTGTGGGGCTTGGTGGCAAGGTGAAATCGGTTTAGACGGCACTCCTTTAGGGTATAATATTTATCAGGTTGATGGTGACTCTTTGTCTTGGTATTTTAAGGGTGCGGGAAAACCTATCAATGAGCAGTTCAGAATATACGAACAGGGCGATACTATATTGATTAATGTTTTTAATTATGATCCTAAGTGGAAGGTAGAAGCTTTCGCAGCAGGTCAAGAGTTGAAAGTTGAAAGAATATCAGCAATAGACCCGATGGCATACACTCTTTACGGTCCGGGAAATAAACTTAAACACTCTTGGACGGGAGTTGGAGAGAATTACCATCTATTTAGAACTACACGAGAGAGCGGACAAGCAATCTCAATTATTGTAACCGACAGATTTGGTCGGAGATTTACAAACCAAGTTCGATAGAATCGACAAAGCGTATGGTTGTATCCTTGCAACTCTATGTGGTTTAATTCCCCTGCATCGGGGTCGTCGTAGCGGGAACGAGGGTAATACAGCTCCGTTTCCGCATTATTTTACTGCTCTTGGTAGCGGAACAAGCAATCCGTTCTGCTTTGTCCCTTTACTAATCAATCAACAAAACAGTAAGCAGTACGCCCAAGAAGATAATAAATACCGAGCCAATGCCGAAGATTATTCGGGCATTACGGCGTCCAAACCAATTGACCAGACCATCGACCTTCTTCATCGAATAGGTTACGCCACTAGTATTGCCAAAGAGCCACGAGGCATTGAACACCGCACATAGCAGACACGCAATGCCAAAAATCATCAGCGCAACCCCACCTAAATAGGGATTTGCCTTTAAAAATGCGGTTAGCTTCTCCTCCTCCATAATATTTTGTCGTTTAAGTTTCTATATCCTTATTATCTGCAAAATAACACTTTTTCTCGCAGTCGAGCAAATTTATTGAGGGGAGGCGTTAAAACAAAAATACGTGCAATAAAATATCAAGAAAATTACTACCTTTGCTAAACACAATCCATAGATAATGGAATAAACAATGTACATTACCTATCTTATATCTTAATTTCACAATATAAATATTGTAAAATTCAAACAATTAGTTACTATGAAAACATTATCCTTTGCGGCATTATTTGCACTTACCCTACTCTTCTTTTCTTGCACTCCAAAATCAGAACCTTCAGAGGTGGGCGAATTGATGTCTGCTCAAGAGATTATCAACTTGCCTAAAGACGACTCATACAACGAGAAACTAATTGCCATAGATGGTTATTGGGCTTTTGATTCTCGTCTAATCAAAGGGGGCAAGAAAAATAGAGTTATTATCACCTCAGAGCCTAATAACAAAGCTCAAGTTTTAATCCAAACAGAGATATACGTTACATTCAAAGAGCAAGAGGGAACCCTTATTGCAGCTTCATTACCTCGCAATTACCTAAGAATAGACAGATCATCGAATCATCCTCCAGAAACAATCCTAACAGACTATTACACAGAAATA